>JAZNES010000001.1:0-18702 GCA_045588755.1 Eubacteriales bacterium
TGACAAGCTGGTTATCAAAATGGTGCGTAGCCATATCCGTACGAGTGATTTTGAAGAAGGCGAATATCATTCCTATACACTGCCCGAGATCATTCCCGAGCATATTTCGCTTTTGGCGGATAAAATCCGCGCTCTTACGGTAAAATCATAGGCAACACGCACATTTTTCTTGATTTGACAAGTCCTTTTTTGGTGAAAAATACAACAATAAAATTCTTGACAAATCCAACTCGTTGTGATATCATATATAGGTAGCGCAACACGACCCACTAGCTCAGTCGGTAGAGCACTTGACTTTTAATCAAGGGGTCCGGAGTTCGAGTCTCCGGTGGGTCACCAAAAAAGGCAACAGATATCCTTATCTGTTGCCTTTTTTGATTATCTGCTTCACCGACTCGAGCTCCTCATTTTCGAAGAAAGTGGAAATACGTGCGGTAGGATAAATTTTGATAGCCGTGAACTTTCCGCACGTGAGAGTTCGAGTCTCCGATATAACAGATATTCCTATCTGCTGTGCTTTTTGATTATCTGCTTCACCGACTCGAGCTCCTCATTTTCGAAGAAAATGGAAATACGTGCGGCAGGATAAATTTTAATAACCGTGAACTTTCCGCACGTGAGAGTTCGAGTCTCCGGTGGGTCACCAAAAAAGGCAGCAGATGTTTCTATCTGCTGCCTTTTTTAACTATCTAATTGATTAAACTCAATAATTCTTTGTCCATTCCTGCTTTTCTTTTTTTGACACGCTCCATTTCCCGAGCGTATTCTTGTTATCATTTACATGACAGTACTTACAAAACTCATTAGGAGTTCTTAAAAATTCCAAGATCTCATCTCTAGTATGCTCATGTATTGAGATACACGTATTTGAATCATCGTAAGATTCACCAAAGAATTCGTTAAATATGGAAATATATGCTGCATTCGAGCAAAAGCAGAGCTTACCGTGTATCAAATTTATACAATCATTAGCGTAGGGACATTCCAAAAATGTTTTCTTGTAATCCAAAAGATCCGTTTTACTTAATCCCATACTCATCCAGGAATCGTCATTCGAACGAACACCATAGATTTCAATATTTACTCCCTTTGCTTTTACATATTTTTCTACCTTGTCGTAATCAAATTTGATGGGATAGACAGAAACACGAATTTTAATATTATTCTTTACACAAGAATCAAAAAATTCTTGCGGCATTCGCTCAAGCAACGTTCCGTTTGTAACCAACTCCAAATTAGCATTCGGCAAGCATTTTCGGGAAATTTCCAAATACTCACATACACGAGGATTAATAAGCGGTTCACCGCCTAAAATACGCAAACGTTTAACATTATTTGCAAACAATTCTCCCATTCTCGTCAAATCCTTCTCATATTCTTCCAACGGATAAGCAGAATCGGCTTTTGCCAACGGAGAAAAATGAGAACAACCGGCACAATTAAGATTACATGAATCGATTATATGTACTTCAAATGTAAAAGGCATTCTCTTGCTTTTTTTTCCAACCATCTTTGACTTGACTATGTCTAATTCCTTTATAATTCTTTTAGACACATTCTTTATTTTTCTTATCATAACATTCCTTTCCATGCATATTATCTTCAAAAGCATTGGTAACATCTTTTTTCTTATAATGTTAAGGCTTAAATTTCAAAATTATTCTCTTAGCTTTAATTCTAACATAAAGCTTCACAAAAGTCCACACTTTTTATGAGTTAAAGCAACTTGTAGTTTTGTTTGAATTTACAAAAGTTACTTGGTAACAAGCTTCTCATTGTGATTATTTGTCACTATACGTTATCTATCATCACCTCTACAAGCTTATCATAGCATTCTCCGAGCTCGTGGCGCAAGGCTCCGAGCGTTATTATAAATCGCACGTAGGACTTAGGCAAAGCTCCCGAATTTATCCTTGAAAGGGCTTTTTTGTGCGCTTCTCTGCCCTGAGCCAACAAATTTCTAAATGCTTCGGCGTCGGGCATTTCTCCCGAACGCCGCAACGCTCGCAAAAGCTTTGTTTCTCTTGCCAATTGCTCACAAAGCTCGACGCATATACACGCCTCCTCATTTTTTATATTCGACGGACAAAAAAGAAGCGCATTTTTTCCTTCGTGGTAACAATCAGTCGCTCTCTCCATCACTCTTGACAAGGAATGAGCATAGACCGCTATATCCTTCCTTTGTAAAGGCGGTATAAAGTCGGCGACGAGCGTCCTCTCAACAAGACAGATCTTTTTGTCAACATTCTCCCTGATCTCAGAAAGCGCCTCCTCTTTTGTCACACGGCATTCCTTGCAAGCAAGACGAGTGGCGGCAGATACCATCTGCGAAATATCTTCAAGAGTTCCAAAATAATCCAATCTGACCATAAGCAACAGCTCCCCCTTATTATCTATACGATAAAGAGCGCAAGAAAAAAGCCTATCGCGGCACACGCGGGAATAGTAAGAAACCAAACGAGAATGACTTTATAAAAAAACTTCATATCGACTCCCTTCGGTGTCCTTGAGCCCACCCCCATAATAGAGCATATCTTAGATTGTGCCGTGCTTATCGGGAGTCCCAAAGCAGTGCATACGAATAATATGACGGCAGACGAAAGATCCGCCGCTGTCGCGCCGATAGCATCAAAACTTACCATTGACACACCGACCTTCCTTACTATACGAGAGCCTCCGAGAATGATGCCAAGACTCATAAACGAGGCGATTCCGAGCGCCGCCCATACGGGTATATTACAATCACTCTTTGCGCTCTCGTTTGCCGTAAGCGACAGACCAAGCATAAATATTCCTACTATCTTTTGGGTGTCCTGAGCCCCGTGCATAAACGCGCCCCAAGCTCCTGCCCTTCTTCTTGTGCGCATAAAATATCGCACCGTTTTAGCTCTGTCAAACCCTGTGCATATCTTCAGAAGGCGGGAATAAAAAGCTCTTGAAATAAAAAAAGCAAAAAAAGTAGATATAAAAAAGCCAACTGCTATTATAAGCCAATAGTCTGTATTTACCGATTCTATATTTATTTTTGCGGCAAATGAAGCACCGCTTATACCCGCGATCAGCGCGTGAGTATAGCTTGTGGGCATACCGAGCGCGAAGGTGACTAAGGACCATACGATGACGGCAAGGCTCCCCGCACACAACGCCGCAAGTGCTACCGCATCTGCGTTTTGAAGCCTTAATATCGAATAGACGGTCCTTACTACTCTGGGAGCAAGCAAGGTCGTAAGCAAGCCTCCCGCAAAATTGCAGGCACTCGCCATAATAAAGGCAGATGACGGTGTCATAGAGCGGGTAAATACACAGCTCGACACCGAGCTCGGTGCATCGGTGAGTCCATTCATCAAAGCCGTAAGCAAAATAAGCGCTACGAAAAACACCGCCATATTTATCTCCCAACAAAGCCTCCGATAATATACTATAAAACCTTATGAAAAAAAATATCTTTTAATTCATATCGAAACGGTTTTAATTGACTTTTGGGTGAATTATTGGTATAATAATATTATTCAGAATAATTCTGAAAGGAATGATGAAAATGGACGAAAAAAAGATATTTGAAGGTGATATAGCAAAGGAGATAGTCTCTCTGCGTAAGGAGCTACTCTATCACGCCGAAAAATACTACGTTTACGACGCGCCCGAGATATCCGACTACGAATACGATATGATGTATAACCGCCTTGTAAAGCTTGAAGCGGAGCATCCCGAATATTACGACCCTACCTCTCCGACCGTGCGTGTAGGCGGTAAGGCACTCGATAAATTCGAAAAGATAACCCATAACGCCAGAATGGACTCACTCTCCGACGTCTTTTCCTACGACGAGCTCGAGGCCTTTCTCCTTCGCGTGAAGGATACTGTCGACGAGCCCGTCTACTCGGTAGAGCCCAAAATAGACGGTCTTTCGGTATCTCTCAGATACGAAAACGGAATATTCGTCGAGGGGGCTACCCGAGGCGACGGAGTGACGGGAGAAAACGTCACCTCTAACCTCAAGACCATATTTTCCATTCCTCTGAAATTAAAAGAGCCCCTGACGCTTACCGTCAGAGGCGAGGTATATATGCCGAGAGGCGTTTTTACAAAGATAAACGAGCAAAGAGAAAAGAATGCTCAGGCTCTTATGGCAAATCCGAGAAATGCCGCCGCAGGCTCTCTGCGTCAGCTTGACCCGAAGATAACCGCGCAAAGAAAGCTCGATATATTCGTCTTCAACTTCCAAGAGGGAGAGCTTTACGCCGACGCAAGCCGTCCGAGGACTCACAAGGAAACTCTCGAAAGGCTTTCCGAGCTTGGCTTTGTAACTCTTGAAAACACCACCTTGGCTTCTACCAAAGAGGAAATAATTGCCCATATAGAAAAAATAGGGGCTATGAGAGATGACCTCGCATATGACATCGACGGAGTTGTCATAAAGATAAATTCCCTCTCTGACCGAGAGCTTCTCGGCGAGGGTACGAACACTCCCAAATGGGCAGTGGCGTATAAATTTCCACCTGAAGAAAAAGAAACCAAGCTTGAGGATATAACCATTGCCGTGGGAAGAACGGGAGTTCTCACTCCGACTGCCCTTCTCTCCCCCGTAAGACTTGCGGGAACAACGGTAAGCCGCGCAACGCTTCACAATCTTGACTTTATACGCGAGAGAGATATCAAGCTCGGCGACATCGTGACCGTCCGCAAGGCCGGAGATATCATTCCCGAGGTAGTCAAGGCAAATCCCGAAAAGAGAGACGGCAGCGAGATAGAATTTAATATGCCGAGCGTCTGTCCTTCCTGCGGTGAGCCTGTATTCAGAGATGACGGCGCCGCAATACGCTGTACAAACGGAGCTTGCCCCGCACAGCTTTCAAGAAGCATTGAGCATTTTGCCTCAAAGGACGCTATGAATATCGACGGACTCGGTCCGCAGGTGGTCGATCTGCTTCTTAAAAACGAGCTTATATCGAACGTTGCCGATCTCTATCTGCTCGACAGCGAACAGATAGAGGGGCTTGACAGAATGGGCAAAAAATCTGCTCAAAATCTTATATCCGCAATAGAACGGTCCAAGTCGGCAGGTCTTGAAAGACTGATCTTTGCTCTTGGAATAAGAAATATAGGAACGGTAGCTGCCGCAGCCCTTGCAACCAGATTCGGCACACTTGAGGCCTGTATGAACGCAACCGTCGAGGAGCTTGTGGCTATTGAGGATTTTGGTGAGATAACGGCCGAGTGCGTAGTGAATTATTTTTCACACGAGCAAAACCTCGAGCTCTGCCGAAAGCTTATCGCGCTCGGTCTTACAACGGCCTCGACTGCCACCGTTTCGTCGACCCTACTTGAAGGAAAGACCTTCGTTATCACGGGAACGCTTCCGACGATGTCGAGAGATGAGGCATCGGCGCTTATCAAACAAAACGGAGGAAAATGCGCTTCCTCGGTTTCCAAGAAGACCGATTTCGTGGTCGCGGGCGAGGCGGCAGGAAGCAAGCTCACAAAAGCGCAGGAGCTTGGCGTCAAGATAATCGACGAGGCAGAGCTTCTTAGAATGCTCGAGGGTTAAATCATACCCCCGTGTATTTCAATATTCCCTCGTATATTCCCCTTGCGAAAAGATCGGGATCCTGCGACATAAGAGCGGCATCGGAGGGGTTGGTTATAAAGCCAAGCTCAACGAGTACCGCAGGCATCTGCGTACGCCGCAGAACGTAGAGATTCGTTCGAGCAAAAACGCCCCTGTTCCGCAGGCCCGTATATCTGCTCATTTCCTCAAGAATATCCTCGGCAAGAGATGCGGCAGTCGAGGGCTTATAATAAACGAACGCCTCGCTTCCCGTAGCACTTGCCTGCACTGCGGCGTTGGTATGGATACTGATAAAATAATCAGCTCCCCAGCTGTTAGCGTCGTCTACGCGCAAGCGAAGACTTGAAGAATTCGACGTTCCTATCTGCGTATCGGGAGTAGGACGCGAGAGCCTGACGTCGAAATTGCCGTTTGCGCGCAAAAGCTCTGCAAGACGGATACCCACCTCATATACTATATTCTGCTCGCGCAGACCGTTTCCCTCTGCTCCCGCATTGGGATTTTGTGGATTGTGTCCTTGGTCTATGTATATTTTTATTGCCATAATCTTTACGCCTTTCTTTGATATTTCTATAAAAAGCATATTCAAGGAGGGCAAATAATGTTAAAGGAAAGGATATATCATGCTTATCGAAGAAAAGAATAAGACAATGCCCGCCACTCTTTACCTTGTGGCAACTCCGATAGGAAATCTTTCCGACCTGAGCCCAAGAGCGCTCAAGGTGCTCTCGGAGGTCGATTTTATAGCCGCGGAGGATACGAGAAACACCGTTAAGATGCTGACTCACTTCGGTATTCAGAACGAACTCGTTTCCTACCACGAGCATAACAAGGCGCAAAAAGGCGCGCAGATAGCAGACAGACTCGCTGCAGGCGAGAGCTGTGCTCTTGTGACAGATGCGGGAACTCCCGCCATTTCAGACCCGGGTGCCGACCTTGTGGCTTTGTGTGCCGAAAGAGATATACGCGTTACCTCTATCCCCGGTGCTTGCGCTTCTATAACGGCACTCACCCTCTCGGCACTTCCCACCGAAAGATTCTGCTTCGAGGGCTTTCTGCCCGCAGCAAAGCAGGAAAGGAAGAAGCGTCTTGATGCTCTGTCGGGTGAAAAAAGAACTATGATGTTTCACGAAGCTCCGCATAAGCTTCGCGCAACTCTTGCCGATATGGCAGAGATATTCGGCGAGGATAGAAGGATAGCTCTCTGTCGGGAGCTCACAAAGCTCAATGAGGAGGTGGTTCGCACCACCTTGGGCGAGGCGGTAAAATTATATTCGCAGAAAGAACCCAAGGGCGAGTACGTCCTCATAGTTGACGGAAATAAAAAGGAAGAAAAAGCACCCGAGACCGAAATGTCAATTCCCGAGCAGGTAGAATATTATATAGAGAACGGAATGTCAAAAATGGATGCTATAAAGGCTACGGCAAAGTCGCGCGGGATACATAAAAACGAGGTCTATAAGCAGGTCCTTTGATTTTTATATCTACTGCACAAAAAAGAGAAAAAAAACAAAGATAAGTTTTTCTCCTTTTTACATTTAATTTTTCTTGATTTTTCGAATTTGTTGTGATATTATATTGTTATATTATTTTATAAATTTATTCAGCCCTCGGCTGTGAAAGGAAGTATTGCTATGAAAAAAATGAAGGTCGGCGTCGTAGGCGCTACCGGTATGGTAGGTCAGCGTTTCTTGACGCTTCTTGAGAACCATCCTTATTTTGAGGTAGTCGCTCTCGCGGCATCTGCCCGTTCGGCAGGAAAAACTTACGAGGAGGCTGTAGGCGCAAGATGGAAAATGAAGACGCCTATGCCGGAAAAGTATAAGAAGATGCCCGTTATCGATGCGGCTGATATCGACGCTATGGGAAAACTCGTTTCCTTCGTATTCTGCGCTGTCGATATGAAAAAGGACGAGATAAAGGCTCTTGAAGAGGCTTACGCACGTCACGAGATCCCCGTTGTATCGAACAACTCGGCTAACCGTTGGACACCCGACGTTCCTATGGTAATTCCTGAAATAAACTACGCTCACCTTGAAGTTATCGAGGCTCAGAGAAAGCGTCTTGGAACAAAGAGAGGATTTATCGCAGTAAAGCCCAACTGTTCTATCCAGTCTTACGTTCCTATGCTCACTCCCCTTCTCAAATACGGTATCAAAGAGGTAGTTGCTACTACCTATCAGGCTATCTCGGGAGCGGGAAAGACCTTCAAGGATTGGCCCGAAATGATAGATAACGTTATCCCCTACATAGGCGGAGAGGAAGAAAAGAGCGAGCAGGAGCCCCTTCGTGTCTGGGGTAAGGTCGAGAATGGCGAGATAGTCAAGGCTGACGCTCCCATCATTACTACCCAGTGCATAAGAGTTCCCGTTACCGACGGTCATACCGCGGCTGTATTCGTAAAGTTTGAAAACAAGCCCACAAAGGAGGAAATCCTCAAGGCATGGGCAGAATTCAAGGGTAAGCCTCAGGAGCTCGGACTCCCGAATGCTCCCGAGCAGTTCATTACTTACTTCGAAGAGGACAATCGTCCTCAGGCTGCTCTTGACCGCGATATATACGGCGGAATGGGAGTTACTGTCGGAAGACTTCGTGAGGATAAGGTCTACGACTATAAGTTCGTAGGTCTTTCGCACAATACTCTCCGCGGTGCTGCAGGCGGCGCGGTGCTTATCGCAGAGCTTCTCTACCGTGAGGGATATTTTAACTGATAACAAAATCAAAAAGGGCAAACTGACCTTCGGTTTGCCCTTTTTAATAACCTTATGACAAATGACAAAGGAGACTTAAAATGCCACTTGATAAGGACGATCTCAAATTCAATTTTGGATGCGCTTCGTGCGGATATAAAAACGTGTCTGACGATACGCCTCTTGGCAGAATACCCGTAAACAGAATAATAGAAAATCTTGATTCCCTTTTTGACAAGAACGATCTCGCGGGAGCAGGGCGTCTTCTTGATTATTGGAGAAATGAGGCGAGAGTCCTTCGCGATAAGCAAGGAGAATTGACTATCGCAAGCGAGCAGATGGGATATTTCCGTAAGACTCTTGACAAAGAAAGAGCCGAAGAGTCTGTTGCACGCGGACTTGAGCTCATAGAGGAGCTTGGTGTCGGAAATACAGTTTCCTCGGCAACGATATATCTTAACGCCGCAACCACTATGAAGGCGTTCGGAAACGCCGACAAGGCTATCGAGCTTTACGAGAAGACCCGAAGCATCTATAACGAGAAGCTTTCGCCCGACGATCTTCTCTTTGGCGGCTTTTATAATAATTTCGGACTTGCCCTTACCGACCTTGGCCGCTTTGACGATGCCGAAAAGGCATATCTGTCGGCACTCGACGTCGTACTTTCAAGTAAGGAAGGCAAACTTGACGGCGCTATAACCTACGTAAATATGGCACATCTTTATGAAGATTGGGAGCGCAAAACACATGAAGATATTTCCCTCTGTCTTGATAACGCTTACGGGCTTCTGAGTTCTCCCACCATAGACAGAAACGGATATTGCGCCTTCGTTATGTCGAAGTGTGCTCCTTCTTTCAGATATTTCGGCAGAGAGAGTATTGCTTCAGAGCTTGAAAAAATATCGGAGGAACTCTATGAAAGGGCTTGAGCTCTCAAGAGCTTTTTATGAAGAATTCGGGAAAAATATGATATCCGAGCAGTTTTCCGATGTCGCGGATAGGATCGCTGTCGGACTTGTCGGAGAGGGCTCGGAGTGTCTTGGATTTGACGACAACATCTCGACTGATCACGATTTTGAACCTGGATTTTGCCTCTTTATAACCGCAGAGGATGAAAGAAGATTCGGATTTCGTCTTGAGAGAGCTTACTCAAAGCTTCCAAAGGAATTTATGGGCTTTTGTCGTCAGCCGCTTTCTCCCGTCGGTGGAAACAGACACGGAGTACTCGTAATAGAGGACTTCTATCAAAAATTTTTGGGCGCGCCGAGTGCTCCCGATACGATAGAAAGATGGCTCTTCACCCCGTCGGCAACCCTTCGCACCGCATCGAACGACGAGGTGTGGCGTGATGATCTCGGAATTTTTTCCGAAATAAGAAGCAAACTACTTATGGGGTATCCCGAGGAGATACGCCGAAAGAGGATAGCGGCACATACACTTATGATGGCGCAATCGGGACAGTATAACCTTCCCCGTTGCCTTGATAGAGGTGACCTTGGCGCAGCACAGCTTTGTATCGCCGAATTCGTAAAAAGCGCAATATCGACGGTCTATCTCCTGAATAACGTCTACGAGCCCTTCTATAAATGGGCATACAGAGGAATGAGGGAGTTGCCTTTGCTCTCGGATATGGCAGATAAGCTTCCCTGCTTGTTTACCGCCGAGAAACCGACCGAGCTTATCGAAAATATTGCAAACGAGCTTTGCGATGCCTTTTGTCAGATAGGGCTCTCTAATCATACCGACAACGATCTTTCGGTACACGCCTATAAAATATCAAACACCGTCAAGGACGGCACTCTTCGGAATATGCATATCCTTGAAGGGATATAAAAAACCAACGTGAAAGGATAGCCATTTTGAGAAATATTATATTGCACAATTTTGGCTTTCACTTTTATGTATTTCAATAAATCGTGGGCATATATCTTGACACAGAGCCCGATTTATGTTAAAATTATAGTAATAAAAGGAAGCAGTTCGTCGATAAATTCGATCGACTCGCATCGGCAAAGCGGCAATTAAAATAAACTTGCCGCAAGCCAAGAGATACCTTTTCAAAAAGCAAAAATATTTTTATAAGGAGGGTTAACAATGTTACCAACTATTATCGGTGCAATCTTTGGAATTGCAATTCTTCTTGTCCTTGCGGGCTACCTCAAAGCTCCGCCTGATACCGCGTTCATCATCTCGGGACTCGGCAAAAAGCGCATACTCATCGGTAAGGCAGGCTGGAGAATGCCCTTCTTTACCCGTCTTGATAAGCTCTCGCTCAGCGTTATGCAGGTAGATATAAAGACCTCTGAAGCAGTACCTACCAATGAGTTCATCAACGTAACCGTTGACGGTGTTGCGAACATCAAGATATCATGCGACCCCGAGCTTCTTAAGCGTGCGGCTGAGGCTTTGCTCGGTAAGACAAGGGCCGAAATGGTTACTCTCGTAACTCAGGTTCTTGAGGGTAATATGCGTGAGATAGTCGGCTCGGTCGGACTCAAGGAAATGGTTCAGGACCGCCAGGGCGTTGCAAAGAAGATAACCGAAAACGTAATTCCCGATATGGAAAAGCTCGGTATAGAGGTCGTAAACTTCAATATCCAGAACTTTAAGGACGGCGCGGGAACTATTGAGAATATGGGTATCGACAACGTCGAGCAGATAAGAAAGAATGCACAGATAGCAAAAGCAAATGCACAGCGTGATATAGCTATTGCCACCTCACAGGCACAGCAGGAGGCAAACGCCGTTAAGGTCGAAGCCGAGAAGAAGATAGCTGAGCAAAACGCCGAGCTCGCAGTACAGCAGGCAGATATGCAGGTTCGCGCAGATACAAAGAAGGCAGAAGCCGACGCGGCATATTCTATTCAGCAAGAAAATCAGCGTAAGGTCATCGAGATTGCCAAGACCAACGCCGACATTGCTCGCCGCGAAAAAGAGGCAGAGCTTGCCGAGAAGGAAATTGCCCTTCGTGAACGTGAGCTTGAGGCAAGCATAATGAAGCAGGCAGATGCAAAGAAGTACGAGTCCGAGAAGGCTGCCGAGGCAGAGCTCATCAAACGTCAGCGCGAAGCAGACGCAAGAAAGTACGAAGCCGAGAAGGCTGCCGAAGCTAAAAAGGCAGAGGCAGAAGCACTTCGCTACGCTATGGAGCAGGAGGCAGAGGGTATTCGCGCTAAGGGTCTTGCAGAAGCAGAAGCAATAGAGAAAAAGGCAGAAGCTCAGAAGAAAATGGGCGAGGCATCGGTGCTCGAAATGTATCTCAATGCACTTCCCGAGGTCGTCAAAAACGCTGCTGCTCCCCTTTCGCAGACCGACAAGATCGTTATGTACGGCGATGGTAACTCCACAAAGCTCGTACGCGACGTTATGACAAGCACAGATCAGGTCATCGAGGGCGTAAAGCAGTCGACAGGCATTGACATTGGCTCACTCCTTGCAGGCTTCGCAGGCGGCAAGGCAGCAAGTGCGGCAAACTCTGATAAAGAATAATAAAACCAAGAAACCGCCTCGGCAAATGGGTGATGTTCTTAGCGGAGAATTTGAAAACACCGCTAAGTGCGAGCATCGCATTTGACTAGTCAAATACTCTATGGGCTAAGCCCCAACCCTTATTACAAGCAAGAAAGAGCAAGAGTAAAAGGATAAAACCTTCTATTCTTGCTCTGTTCGTTTTTACAGATGAATTGATGCCATTTGCTTCGCAAATATCGCATCATGAATTGGCTTCGCCATGATTTCTCGCTTCGCTCCATAAATTGAATTGCAACGAGTTTCATGCCCTAAGGGCAATTCATGCAGTTTTCTGCAATTCATGACACTCAGTGTCAATTCATGCAACCTCGTTGCAATTCATTGCGTGATTGTCCGTTAAGGACATCACGCTAAACGCCGAGGCGGTTTTTATCAGCTATGTAGCTTTGACAATTCAATAATAAGCACTTCCGGACGGTTATTAATACGGAAAGGAAATATACTGTTCCCTATTCCGCGACTGACGACCATAGTAGTTTCTTCCTTTTCATATCTTCCCGCATCATATTCGGGGAAAAAGCCTTGGCTTGGCGCAAACACTCCGCCAACGAACGGAAGCCTGAACTGTCCGCCGTGCAGATGCCCCGCGAGCGCAAGGTCAATGTCGTTTTCCACGTAAACGTCAAACACCTCAGGTCTGTGAGAAAGAAGCACTGTAAAAAGATCTTCCTCTCGGGAGATCTCACTCAACTGAGCCCGAACGGTCAGATCTCTTCCCTTTGCCGAATAATCCTCCCGAAACAGAGGGTCTTCTATTCCCATTAGCAATATCTTCTCTCCGCGATATTCAAATTCCGACGACTCATTTTCAAGCACGACAACACCAAGCTTCAATAGGGCGGCTTTGAATTTATCATAGTCGGGTATTCCAGCCTCATGGTTTCCCGTCACGTAATAACAGGGAGCAATTTTTACCGCCTTTTCGGCAAAATGCAGAGCAACGTCAATATTTGTCCTTCGAGAATCGACAAGGTCGCCCGTGATGGCGATCATATCGGGGTCTGAGTCTTCTATCATTTTGAGAAGCTTTTCGTTATCATCTCCGAACTGCGTATTATGCAGGTCCGAAATATGCGCGATGCGAAATCCGTCAAATGCTTCGGGAAGCTTCTCAGATGCAACCGTATACTCATTCACTTCAAGTGCCGAATTTCCCCAAGCTATCCATACCGAAATCGCAAGAAAAGCCACCGAAAGAGCTGTCAAAATAATGATCTTTTTGGTTTTTGTTTTTTTCTCTTTCATGCTCAAACCTCCTTTTCGTCGCTCGGTTAAAATATATCAGCTGTATTTAATAACCCAAGATGTCGCATGACATCTTGGGTTATCGTGATAATACCGAAGCGGTTATTTTTAATTATTCAGGCTTACGCGGCATTATAATAGCCGCAATAATATAAGCCAAAAGTCCTGCACCAGCGAAAAAGGTTGCTATGATCCACAGAAGTCGGATCAAGGTAGGATCTATATCGAAGTATTCGCCAATACCTGCGCACACCCCGTCAAGCTTCTTGTCGGTACGGGATTTATAAAGTTTCTTTTCCATAATTATCACCTGTTATTATATTTTGTCAGTCAAGAGGCTTCATCGTGGGGAACAAAAGCACGTCACGGATAGAAGCCGAATCTGTAAGCAGCATTACAAGACGGTCAACACCAAAGCCAAGTCCGCCTGTGGGGGGCATGCCGTGCTCAAGCGCCATGATGTAATCGTAGTCTACCTGAGCCTTTGTGGTAGGATCGACTGCTCTGCGGTTTGCGACCTGCTTCTCAAAGCGCTCCTTCTGGTCAATGGGGTCATTGAGCTCGGAGAATGCGTTTCCAAACTCGGTAGCGTTTATAAAGTACTCAAATCTCTCTGTAAACATAGGATCGTCGGGCTTACGCTTTGCAAGAGGCGAGTTCTCAACGGGATAATCATATATGAAGGTAGGCTGAATGAGGTTCTCCTCAACGAAGGCGTCAAAGAACTCTACGAGTATCGCGCCTTTGGTGGGTATCTCGGGAAGAGCCACGTGCTTTTCCTTGGCTATTGCGATAGCCTCCTCGTCGGTCTTTATCTCGGCGAAATCAACTCCCGAATATTTCTTTACAGCCTCGATCATAGTAAGTCTTTCCCAATGTCCGAGGTCTATCTCAGTACCCTGATAGGATATCTTCGTCGTACCGCAAACGGCAACTACGAGCTTCTTCATCATCTCCTCAACGAGATCCATCATACCCTTGAAATCGGTGTATGCCTGATAGAGCTCGATGCTTGTAAATTCGGGGTTGTGCTTTGTATCCATACCTTCGTTACGGAAGATACGTCCAACCTCGTATACCTTCTCAAATCCGCCTACGATAAGACGCTTGAGATAAAGCTCGGTCTCAATTCTGAGTACCATATCTATATCAAGAGTATTGTGATGCGTAAAGAAAGGACGTGCAGACGCGCCGATCTCAAGAGTCTGAAGAATAGGAGTATCGACCTCAAGAAAGCCCTTTTCGTTAAGGAAGCCGCGGATAAAGTCAATTATCTTGCTTCTCATAATGAAGGTCTTACGAACGTCGGCGTTCATTATAAGATCTATCTCTCTGTGACGGTATTTAGCGTCTACATCCTTGAGTCCGTTAAACTTCTCGGGAAGCGGGCGGAGCGACTTTGAGAGCATCTCGATATGAGTTGCGTGAATAGAAACCTCACCGCTGTTAGTCTTGAATACAACTCCGCGAACACCGATTATATCTCCGATATCGTAATCCTTCTTAAAGGAAGCGTAATCCTCCTCACCTACGTCGTCACGCTTTACGTAGACCTGGATCTCTCCCTCGCGGTCGGAAAGGTGCAAAAAGGACGCCTTACCCATGATTCTACGGGTCATCATTCTTCCCGCTACCGAGAATTCCTTGCCCTCGTTCTCCTCGAAATTATTAATAATATCGGTCGAATGAGCTGTGACCTCATACTCTGTTTTGACATAGGGGTTTCTTCCCTCCTCGGTCATTTTATTCAACTTCTCGCGGCGGACCTGCTCCTGCTCCGAAAGAGAAACGTTAGCGATATTTTCCATTTTTATCTCCTTATTTCATTTATCTGCTGTTATTTACTTCTTATCTTTATTATTTTAGCACAAGATTTTTGCCTTGTCAATACTACACTACAAAGAGCTCTATAATGAAAACTGTAACAGAGCTTGCCAGAGCCACGAAAAGAAGACTCTTTCCAAGATAGGCAAAGACGATAGCCGCAATAAGCGCGGCAAGGGCTGACCATACGCTCCTCGTCGCATCAAGTATCGAGGGAAAGGTCATCACAGCAAGAGTTACGTAGGGCACGTAGTATAAAAACGAACGGATAGTCTTATTCGTTATCTTTTTACGAATAAGCGTCAAAGGAAGGGTTCTTATAAGATAGGTAACGAGCGCCATTCCGAAAATATAGATATATACGTTACTCATTTTCCTCTGCCTCCTTTATCGGAAAGATGATCGCGGCGGCAAGAGATATGACGACGGTAAGTATTATTATCTTTATTCCGTCCGAAATTTTTGAAAATACGGGAAGCTTCATAAATACAAAGCTCAGCGCAAGGCTCACAGCAACGACAAGAGCCACTATCTTGTTCTTTTTCGATTCGGGAATAAATACCGAGATAAACATTCCGTAAAGGCTGACGCTGAAAGCGCTTAACAAAGACTGCGGGAGTATGCTTCCGAGAATTGCCCCGCAAAGCGTTCCGATCGCCCACCCGGGAATTGCAACGAGCATAGCACCGTATGAGAATACGGGGTCAAGCGTACCCGTCACCGAGATAGATGCTCCGAATATCTCGTCGGTCACACCGAATCCGAGAAGAAGCCTTTCTCCAATAGTCGCCTTACTTGAGAGCTTCTGACTCAGCGCGCAGGACATAAGAAGGTATCTTGCGTTTGCTACCGCCTCCATAAGAAAGACCTCAAAATATCCGGTCCCTGCCGCTATAAGAGTAAATCCTATGTATTCACCCGCCGAGGCGTGTATCAAAAAGCTTGTAAGAGAAGCCTCGTGCGGAAGAAATCCCGCATCCTTTGCGGCAACTCCAAGTGCTATCGCGACCGCGAAATATCCAAGTGATATAGGTATGCCGGCGCGCATTCCCGCCAAAAACCATTTTTTTCTCGTCACCGCAATCCCTCCTTTTATATTATATAATACGCGTGTATACACAACCTCTATATTTTACTGCATTTATAAAAATAAGTCAAGATTTTTCTTCTTTTGGAATTAAAATATATAAAGTATTCGAAAAAGCATTTATTTTTCCGTTTTTGATGTTTTTTAGGTGCTATTTTTGACTCGAATAAAAATATTTTTCCGTTTTTGGAATTTTTTTCGCAAAAAAGTATTGACAAATCAAAAAATAGGGTGTATAATAGGCTCACAAGACAGGAAAAAAATATTGATTTTTTACGAGGATTTATATGGCAACTGCTAAAAAGAAACCCGAGATGCTTCCCAAGGGAAGCGACAAGGAAGCTAAAAGAAAAGCGCTTCAGACCGCCATCGCACAGCTTGAAAAGGACTATGGTGCAGGAACGGTAATGAAGCTCGGAGAGAATAACTCGCTTGAGGTCCAGGCGGTAAGCACAGGCTCTATCGCACTCGATGCGGCTCTCGGAATCGGCGGAGTTCCCCGCGGAAGGATAATCGAGATATTCGGCCCCGAATCATCAGGTAAGACCACCGTCGCACTCCATATAATCGCCGAGGTTCAAAAGAACGGCGGAGAGGCAGCCTTCATAGATGCAGAGCACGCGCTCGACCCCGTTTACGCAAAGGCACTCGGAGTTGACATAGACAATCTGCTCGTTTCCCAGCCCGATTGCGGAGAGGACGCGCTCGACATCACCGAGTCGCGCGTTCGCTCGGGAGCGATCGACGTAGTAGTCGTTGACTCGGTCGCAGCTCTCGTTCCCCGTCAGGAGATCGAGGGAGATATGGGACAGTCGATGGTCGGTGTTCAGGCAAGACTTATGTCGCAGGCAATGAGAAAGCTCTCGGCTGTCATCTCCAAGAGCGACAGCATCGTCATATTTATAAATCAGCTTCGTGAGAAGGTCGGTGTAATGTACGGAAACCCCGAAACGACCCCCGGCGGACGAGCACTCAAGTTCTACGCTTCGGTGAGAATAGACGTCCGCAAGACCGATCAGCTTAAAAACGGTAACGACATCTACGGAAACCACGTAAGATGTAAGATAGTAAAAAACAAGGTTGCTCCTCCCTTCAAGGTGGCGGAATTCGATATCCTCTACGGAAAAGGAATTTCCCGTTCGGGCGAGATAATCGACTACTCGATCTCTCTTGACATTATCAAGAAGAGCGGTTCTTGGTTCTCCTACAACGGAGAGCGTATCGGTCAGGGCAAAGAAAACGTACGTAAGTTTATCGAAGCCCACCCCGAGCTTCTCGACGAGCTCGACCGCAAGATACGCGCGATGAAGGATCAGCTTACAGCGTCAAACACGACCGACGAATTTGAACTTGATTCCGAGGATGATGATTTTGATATAAAAACCCTGAAAAGCGTGAGTGATGACGAGTGATAATAAAGATAAGCGACCTCAGACCACTTAATTCAGGAAGTGAGATCTGCGTTTGTATAAATATAAAGAACGCAGAATACTCGGAAATACGGCGATTGGTCATTCTCTCCGAGCAGTACGCCGAAATGAAGCTAACAAAAGGAGAGATAGATGCCGAACGGTTTGACGAAATCGAGATGGCATCGAAGATATGCTCAGCTTATAAAAAAGGACTTTTTCTTCTCGGATATGGCGCCTCCTCCGAAAGAAAATTACATTACAAGTTAAGAACCAAGGGCTTTGACGACGATATATCGACGATAGCTGTAAAAATGCTGTCTGAGAAAGGATATATCCAAGAGGAAAGCGATGCTATGCGCGAAGCGGAGCGTTGCATCTCTAAGCTCTGGGGAAAGAAACGAATAATCAACCATCTTTATACAAAGGGATTTTGTGATGATGCCGTAAAAAAGGTGGCACTTATGCTCGAAGATACGGATTTTGCCGAAAACTGTAAAGAGCTTATACTCAAAAGCCATAAAGCACAGTTTGAAGCGGCAAGCACCGATCAAAATGAGAAGAACAAGCTTATAGCTTCCCTTGTGCGTATGGGATATTCGTTTTCACAGATCAGAGAGGCATCCGAAAGGATAGCTTCCGATTAAAAAACGGAGGTTTATATGTTTATGTTGAATATTATACTTGCTTTATTTGGAATCGTATTTTTTGCATTTGGTTTTCTTATATCCTTTAAGAAAAAATATTTTTTGGCAAACCTTGTAAGCTTTACGAAGGCGGATGATGACTCTGCTTATTCCGAACAGATAGGACTTATCTCTCTTATGTCGGGAATGCTCTACATATTCGCGGGGATCGTAGGATTTGTATCGGCAAATCTTTTTGTTTCGCTTTCCTTAATGGTAGTTTGCACCATCATAATGATCTCCTTTTTGACTGTCAGCAAAACAAAAGCCGTAAGGAATTAAAGCAGATAAAATTTAACTGCACACAAAAACGCAAGGCTTTGTAGACCTTGCGTTTTTGTTTTTGAAAATTTCTCAAAATAAATGTAAAAAAAGACTTGATTTATTTTTATCTTTGTGTTATAATACTCGGGTAACCAAAATAAACGTGGAGAAGTCGCCTAGTTGGTCGAGGGCGCACGATTGGAAATCGTGTAACCTGTAAAAGGGTTCGAGAGTTCGAATCTCTCCTTCTCCGCCAAAATAAAACCCACTTCGGAGGGTTTTATTTTTTTGCAAAAGCATATCAATGAGAGGTACACATATTTGTGCAGGATATGTTCGAGAAGAATTGAGATTGTTTTCGAATTGTATATCAAAGGAAAAACCGGTTGAGAATATG
>JAZNES010000002.1:0-5401 GCA_045588755.1 Eubacteriales bacterium
ACCAGAACACTCTTGCCGTCAATTGTGGTATATATATGGCCGCTTCCCCATTCTCCTCGGGGACTGTTGCCGTATTTTGCTTCATTTACATACATCTCATCAAGAGATCTGCCGATATAAGAGGTTCGGGAAGCAAGATAAACATAGTTGTTTTTTATGAAAAAATCGGTGCTTCTGCGGTCTTCGAAGTTTATGATTTCGTCCTCTTCGATAGGATTGCCCGCCATATCCAGCACTCTCTTGAATGCTACGAGACGATAGTCTCCCAATTTGCCGTACACGTTGTAGATATACATAGTTACGGTGTCATCGGTGCCGTCTCCGTTAGTATCGAACTGGCTGCTTTCAAAGAAGAGATAACCGTCCCCCTCGGGCACTCCGGGTGTATAAGCGAGGGGAGTAACCAGAAAATCACCTTGATATACCGATTTTACCGTTTCCCCATCAAGTGAAAGCTGATACTTTTCACCTGTTTTGTCTATCTGATAGGTTTTGTCGCCTTCCTTGATGCTGGCTCCTGCGCGCTCGGCATAACTCATATAATTTGATACCGAATCGTCGATTCTGAAGGAAGCTGAGACCTTCGGAGACTCGATTGTGATCTCCTCAATATACGAAATATCCGCTCGGATATAATTTTGCTCGTACCAAGCAAGCTCGTCGTATTCAAGGAACCCGAAGCTGCTCTCTTTCACTCCCACTATCATATCAAAGAATGGAGAGTATGCGTAGAAAATTCCCTCGCCGTTCTTTGCACTTATGGAGACCTGATTTTCGAGGTAGACGGTTTTGCCGTCGTTATCGGTGGTCTTATAGAGGAAGAGTATCATGTAGGGAGCGCTGTAGAGGCCGTATTCTTCAAGATCTTCTTCTGATGGATTGAGCTTTATTACCTCGGTGAAGTCGGTACTGTATAGTGCGAAGAGCACATCGTCCACAGTGTCGCTATTGAGTTGATAGCCCTTAGCGTATTCAAGCTTAGAGACGTATGGGGTGTAGGCATATAGAGTTCCCTTACGGGCGATGGTGTTCTGATAAGAGAAGTGACAGACCTTGTGGCTGTGCTTTTCGAGATACTGCTGATATAGCTTACTGATTTCCTCTTCGGTAAGCTCTACCTTATCCGAGTCTTCCTCGCGCCCGAAATCTTTTTCTATATCCGCGATTATGCCTTGGTGGTCAATGCTGTCATATATAATGAAATTGTGAACATCAAAATAAGTGTTTTGCTGTGTAGAAGAGACGATTTTTGGGGTTATGAATTTTTCTATCTTACCTAGTACGAGGTCGGCAAAGCCATTTGAAGAAAGTACGTATATTCTGTCTCTGCCCTCGTATTTGGCGTAAAAACCCGTGCCGGTGACGGTCATATCGCCGATGTAGACCTTGTGCTCGTCTCCCGACATAGTCGTGATGACGTACCACGAGGGTTCGTAATCGTATTCGACCTCTATCTCGTTGCCGTTTTCATCGGTCTCGGTTTTTGTTCGCTTTTCCGGAGCAAGACCGTACTCAGAGTAGTCGATACCTCCGTCTGGAAGAAGATGAGGGTTTTCAAGTCTGACCGAAGAAACGGTATATCCGCAAGAGACCGCAAGCTGAGCAAAGCTCTGTGCATCAAACGACACGTTTTCGTAGCCCTTGATATCGAACCTGTTGTTCTGTATTCTTTCAAAAGCGTATGAGCCATAAGGGTTATGTACCTCTATGCTCTTGATGAGCCTTGTGGGATCTTCGGTTTTGGACATATCGTAGGTCAGTTGCTTGAAGATAAGAATTTTCTGACCGTATCCTACTTCCTCGGTGCCTTCTACGTCTACTTTAAGCATTACCGAATAAGATCCGGTATTAGGATCTATCTTGACCTCTGTACCGAGATCGGTGATATAGTATCCGTCATCGCTTACATCCAGCACATCACCGTTTTTATAGCAGAGAGCGTATTCTCCGCCGATCTTTTTTATGTGATACTGAGTTCCGTCCAAATCGGGGAAAACGTATATTCCGATCAAATAATTGACCGCAAAGACCGAAGCCGTGAGTAAAAGTATCGCAGCGGATATCACTATGATCGCAAGACGCTGACGCTTGAGAATAGAGCGTTTTTTTACACGCGCTACGGCAGAGCTTCCGATATTTACCTGATTGTTGTTTTCTGACATCATAATTTCCTTGGTGGACAAAAGAGCCCGAGTTTATTTGTATTTACGACGGACGGTAATAACAATACCTGTGACCGTCACGATAGCGGTGGGAATGAGCATGAGGCACCAGAACCACACCGTAGGATTGTTCTTGAGATAAGCTCTCTCGTCCTCCATGCCGTATTCATAGAAGGATTTGAGAGGAACGTTGACGGGAACGGTCTCACTGCCCGAATTTCGAAGAACCGAAAGAATAACATCGGTATTGCCGTAGGCGGTGGAGTTCAGCACCTCATTTTTAACAAAGTCGGTGGAGGAAAGCGCCAGCACGTAGGTGGGGCGGTCGATAGTAGTGTAATTATCCTCCTGCACGTATCTCAGCTCATGGGTAATTGTCATAAGCTGGAAAAGGTTGCCCGAGGTTGCTATTTCTACATCATTTCCTGCATAAGCGCTTGCGGTGTCGTATGTGGTGAATATGCTGAACATCTCTCTCGAAATTCCGTTTTTAAAGTAATAGAAATAGGGATAGGGAGTGTCGGTAGAATTTTCAGCTACCTTTGAGAAAATCTTTGTATAGCTTTCGCTCGGAGGCTCGATGACCGCGCTGTTGCCGAAAATTACCTTTGGGGGATAGTTTCTGTCGCGCATATCTTGAGTGAGAGCCGCGCCCGTGCCATCCTCAAAGTACTTACCTTCAAAGGTAAGACCGTTGTCGGAGGCGGTAGCGCTTACGGGATCCTCTATTCTGAAGTTTGTTACGTTGCCCGCAAGATCGCGGTTTCGGCGAACCGTTATTCCCCACTCCTCAAGATACTCGTCAAGATTAGGAAGTTCGGGGGTGTCCGCATCGCATATATAAAAGAAAGAATTTGAGGCATCAAGGTATTTATCGAGCTTTTCGATCTCCGAGATACCGCCATCTCCAAGATTGCCAAACGCTTTGAAATCCTCGGTGGGGGCAAACACGATGATCATTCTGCACTCCTCAGGGATCTCGTCTTTTTCAAGATCGGCAAATCTTACTTCGTATCCCGCGCCGCGTATAAGCTCAATGAAGGTGGTGTATTCCTCACGCACCTTTATCTCGTCGCCTCCTTCAAAGAGAAGCTCACCGTGATTATAAGTGATAAGACATATGGGCGACTCGGTTCGGGTTACCGACAGGATCATGGCTGCAAGATGCTTTTCTCCGTTATAAGCCCACGGCTCGCCGCCCTCGGCGTCTGTATCGGTAAGATAGAATGAGTTGATGCCGTGAACCAGATACTCGCTTCCGAACTCAACGATAACGTCCGAAGGATAAATGCTTGCCGCAGACGTTGTTTTGTACTTCTGAACGGCGGATGGGTTTTTCGTAATATTGATATACTCCACCTCGATCGCCTTGGGATAGCTTTTTTCTATTGCCCGCGCTGTGTAGCTTACGTATCTTGTCTTTTCGTTGCTCTCGATGACGTCGCGGTCTGCGCAGAAAATTATCTTAAGCTTGCCGGGACCTTCACCGCTTTTGTTTGCTTCACTGTTGAAGCGCTCGATAGCAGGTACGGCTTCTTTGCCGATAAGGTCTCGGCAGGTGTCGGAAAGCGTATAAAGCGCCGCATTTCCGGAGGAGTATTTGATCTCACTGATATCAATGTAGATCATAGCCTTATCTCCGATAATCGAAAACAAGAGGTTGAAGAGCAGGATAAGGACAATGGTGAGAACGGTGACTGTCTCTATTGTTTTATGCTTTTTTCTGCCCGTTATAACATTATTTGTCGCGATGTTTTCGCGTCTGTTTCTCATATGTCCCCTCCTCTCAAAAAACTGATTTTTATAGTCATAAATATCTTCTCCTTATAAGAACGAAGATACCCATGCCAAGGCACACAACCGTAGGAATTACCGCCAATACAACAGTTATCGTATTTGCCTGTCTTGTGGTCAGTGACTCTATCTCGGTGCCTCTGAAGTATTTAAAGGTAAGTTCTACGGGTGCTTTGTCGCATCCGAGATATCGGAAAAGTCCGCTTACCGTTCTGCTGTTGCCTTTGACTGCGGATTTCATATTGGTGTCAAGCGCAAATGCTGTCGAAGCAAAGGTGATGAGAGCGGCGTCCTTACCGTTCTCGCATTTCTGTTCGGAAATAGCGGCAAGGATAAAGGGAGCTCTGCCCGCTCTTGCCACGGCACGTCCACCTACCCATGCCTCTGCACTCCCGTGTGAAAGCATCAAGGGGCTTACAGTTCTGGTAAATCCGTCAATGTTTGCAGAATAGCTTCCGTTGCCGATGCTCGCAAAGCCCTCTGCGGGCGTAATTCGGGTAGAATTTGCGAACACGTTGTTTTCGGGAAGGCCCGACATGATCTCGCCACCTATTCCCTCGGTTGCGTTTTGCGCAAAGATCGTGTAGCCGTCAACCGAAAGTGAATTTGCGCTGTCTTTTATTATGTGGCACTTTTCAATACCGTCATCCCCCGTGTCGTGAGCATACTCAATGCCCCAATCCTTGAGAAATCCCTCAAGATTGGCTCTTGCCCCCGAAACAAAGGTATCAGCAGACAAAAAAACCATATATTTTCCGGCGTTTTTCATATAGGCATCAAGCTTGTCCACCTCGGAGACCGACGAAACACCGCTTGCCGCAAGCAAGTCCTGCTTGGGATCAAAGGTGACGAGCAGCTCGCAATCCTCGGGGATATCCTCTGCGGAAAGGTCAAGAAATCCTATAGTGTATCCTGCCTCGACTATTGTTCGCATAAATTCGTAGCCGTCAAACGCCTCGCCATGGTTTGCAGTGAGGTAGCACATGGGAGTTTTTTCCTGAACTGCTCTCATAAGCGATGCGGCGATCATTTTCTCTCCGTTGTACGCCACGGCGCTTTCACTGTAAGCGTTGTCGTAGATATAGAGATCTCTCATGTTCAATGTCTCGTGACGGTTGCCGAACGAGCACACCATGTCAGAGGTTGAAGTAATTCCCATTTCACGCGCGAGAGAGGGATTTTCCCAGATGTTGAGATATGATATCTTTATACAGTCAGGGAAAAGCTCGCTTATCTGTATAACAGAGTCGTGAACAGTCTTTTTCCAGTCCTCGCCGATTACAGCTTCCCGATCTTCGCAAAAGGTTATAGTCAACGTTTTTCTTTCCGACGCGGGAAGCTTTGCGTTATATGCTTCTACAGTGTCAATAACGTGTTTTTGAAGATAACTCTCACACTCTTCACTGATCTCAAATCCTTTTGTGGGGAAAAGAACCGGATAGAGC
>JAZNES010000003.1:0-2626 GCA_045588755.1 Eubacteriales bacterium
TCAGCGAGGAGGTCCTCTCTATAAACGAAGACGAGATCACCGTAGTTGCGACAGGTCCGCTTACCTCTGACGGTTTTTCAAAATATCTGTCCGAGTTTCTCGGCGAGGAGGATCTGCACTTCTTTGACGCAGCAGCTCCTATTGTAGAAGCATCGTCCATCGATATGTCGAAGGCTTTTCTCGCATCGAGATACGGTAAGGGCGAGGCTTGCTATATAAACTGCCCTATGACCGAGAGCGAGTACAACGCTTTCTACGAAGCGCTTATTACCGCAGAAGAAGCAGAGCTTCACGATTTCGACAAGCAAACTCAAAAGGACCTTAAGGTTTTCGAGGGCTGTATGCCTGTTGAGGTTATGGCAAAAAGGGGCAAGGATACCCTGCTCTACGGACCGCTCAAGCCTGTCGGACTCCCCTGTCCCGACACGGGCAAGGACGCCTACGCTGTCGTTCAGCTCCGTCAGGAAAATCTTGACAAGACGACATACAATCTCGTCGGCTTTCAGACACATCTTACCTTTGGTGAGCAGAAAAGAGTTTTCCGTATGATACCGGGCCTTGAAAACGCAGAGTTCTTGCGTTACGGGATCATGCATAGAAATACCTATCTCGATTCGCCCGGAATGCTTGATTCATCCTACCGAATGATAGCAAAAGAAAACGTATATTTTGCGGGACAGATGACGGGCGTCGAGGGATATATTGAGTCTGCGGCGTCAGGCTTTATTGCAGGACTTTCTGCGGCAAGAAGTCTTTTGGGACAAGAAAAAATAGAGTTTTCAAGAAAAACGATGATCGGTGCTATGTCCGCTTACGTTTCACTTGGCGGAGTGGGCGGAAAGTTTGTGCCTATGAATGCAAACTTCGGTATAGTCGAGCCGCTTGGATACAAGGTCAAGGGCGGAAAGATAGCAAAATACGAGGTGGTCTCCTCTCGCGCGCTTGACGAGATAGAGGAAGTTAAAAACAAGTATTCCATCTGAACTTTTGGAGGATAATATGAAGATAATTGCCGACGTAATGGGAAGCGACAAGGGCGCGAAGGAGCTCGTTAAGGGTGCTGTCGCGGCGCTTTCCGAATATGATAACATAGAGCTCGTGCTTGTGGGAAACGAGGCCGAGATAAAGGAGGCTCTTTCGGAGAATTCCTTTGACGGAGGACGCCTTGAGATAGTTCACACCGACGAGGTGATAACTATGAATGACAATCCCTTGTGCGTTAACAGAGCAAAGGCGGCCTCCTCGATGAGCACCGGTCTCCGTATGCTCTCGGAGGGCAAGGCCGACGCCTTCGTGAGCGCTGGAAATACCGGTGCGCTCTTTACGGGCGCAACGCTTATCGTGAGAAAGATAAAGGGAGTAAACCGTCCCGCTATCGCGACGGTGCTTCCTATGACACCTCCCGTTCTTCTTCTCGACTCGGGCGCAAACATAAATGTCCTGCCGAGCTATCTTTTGCAGTTTGCCGTACTTGGCGGTGAGTATATGAAGAAGATATACGGAGTCGAAGATCCCCGTGTCGGACTTCTCAACAACGGAGAGGAAAAGAGCAAGGGAACAGAGCTTCAGACCGAGACATACAAGCTTTTTGAGGAGAGCGAGGAGATAAACTTCGTCGGAAATATCGAGGCTAACAAGATACCGCTGAATTCCTGCGACGTTCTCGTGACCGACGGCTTTACGGGCAATATTCTGCTTAAGAGCATAGAGGGTATGGGCAAGCTTATGAAGGCGACGCTTGCCGATCTTTTCAAGGCAAATATCCTTTCGGGAGTGGCTTACCTTTTCGTAAAGAAAAATCTTGCCTCGGTAAAGAAAAACTTTGACGCGAGCGAGCACGGCGGAGCTCCGATACTCGGCGTATCGAAGCCTGTTATCAAGGCGCACGGCTCGTCAGACGCCAAGGCGTTCAAGAACGCGATACGTCAGGCGGCTACGTATGCCGAAACTCATCTTATAGACGAGCTTTCGGCAAAGGCAGACGTTATTTTCGCTAAGAAAAAGGCGACTGCGGAGCAAGAAAAAGAGCAATAAAATTTATTTGGGGGTAAAAATGCCACGTGATATAAAGGAGTTCGAAAAAAGAATAGGATATGAGTTTTGCGACAAGGACATATTGAAGACCGCGCTTACTCACTCATCTTATGCCAACGAGCTCAAGGCCAAGAAAAAATATATCGAATGTAACGAAAGACTTGAATTTTTAGGTGATTCTGTGCTTTCGATAATAGTCAGCGAGCACCTTTTTGAGAAATACTCAAAGCGTCCCGAGGGAGAGCTCACCAAGTTTCGCGCGGCACTCGTTCAGTCGAGCGCGCTCGCGTCGTATGCGCGACAGATAGAGCTTGGAGAGTATCTCTATCTTGGTGTCGGCGAGGACAAGAGCCGTGGCAGAGAAAGACAGTCAAATCTTGAAAACGCCTTTGAGGCACTTCTCGCGGCTATCTATATAGATGCGGGAAAGGACGGAAAGGCGGTAGTTCAGCGCTTTCTTTTGCCCTTTATCGACGAGGAGCTTGTAAAGATATCAAGTCAGGGCCTTCACCGCGACTACAAGACCGACCTTCAGCAGCTTATACAGCAGGCTGAGGGCGACTATCTTGAATATGTTACCGTTGGGGAAAGT
>JAZNES010000004.1:0-3912 GCA_045588755.1 Eubacteriales bacterium
GCTTCCAAGGAGTCTTTGCGCTCTCAATTACACAAGGTAAGATTAACTCACACCGACGGAACGCTCTGTTTTGGTGAGCTGATTCAGATATAAAAAACTTTTTTAAAAATTTTTCAAAAACCTATTGCAATTTGATTTTTGTTGTGATATAATGT
Organism: Eubacteriales bacterium; assembly: GCA_045588755.1. GTDB lineage: Bacteria > Bacillota > Clostridia > Oscillospirales > CAG-272 > HGM12713. The sequence continues at coordinate 156 of JAZNES010000004.1, forward strand.
TAAACGTTCTATGAATTCTATTTTAACGACAAGTTATGCGCGGTTGTGCATTTAGGAGGTGTCATTATGGCAAAGTGCAGTATCTGCGGTAAAGGCGTTGTTTTCGGACAGTCCGTTTCGCATTCCCACCGCAAGACAAACAGAACATGGAAGCCCAATATCCGTAAGGTAAGAGCAGTTGTTGACGGTACACCCAAGACCGTAGCGGTTTGTTCTCGTTGCCTTCGTTCCGGTAAGGTAACCAGAGTTTAATTCTGAATAATTTTGTTAAATAAGGCAGACGTCAGTCTGTCTTATTTGCTTTTAAGGAGTTTCTATGAATCACGTTGTAGCTTCTTCCCTACTCCCCAAAAAGTGTGCGAGCACACTTACAGAGGCGGGTTTTTCAATTATATATCTTCCCCCTTGGGAGCTTTTGCAGAAGGGGGTATCGGGACACCCCGATATGCTTTTCTTTCCGTTCAGGGATACGTACGTTTGCTCAAAATCCTACTATGAGCTTGCAAAGGATAGCTTCTCTCTTATAAATAAGCTTGGCTATACGCCCATTCTGACCGACGAGATGCCCTCTCCCGAATATCCGAACGACGTACTCTTCAATTGCTTGCATCTTGGAAATTCGATATACGGACTCAGAAAGGCAACTTCAAAAAGGATAATAGAGCTTGCAGGTGCTCATTCTCTTGATTTTGTAAACGTCCGTCAAGGCTATACCAAATGCTCTGTATTCAAATTGAGCGATAACGCTATAATAACCTCAGATGCTTCGATAGCCAAAGCCGCAAAAGCAAGAGGAGTTGACGTTCTTGTCATCTGCGAAGGAGGTATTCGTCTTGACGGGTACGGTTTCGGATTTATCGGCGGAACGGGCGGAGTTTGCGGTGACAATGCCTACTTTTGCGGTGACCTTTATCTCCACCCCGACTCAAAAGCGATCGTCAATTTTTGTGAGAAGCACAAAAAAAGATGTATTTGCCTCTCAGAAGATATTCTTTTTGATATTGGAAGCCTATTTTTTATCTGAAAGTATAGACTTATCCCTTATTTTATGATATAATATAATGAGATATTGTTTTATATTTTATTATTTTGGAGGTATTCAGTGAAGGTAATAAATATAAACAGCCGATCATGGACTTCAAACTGCTATCTTCTTATCCATGACGCTCACGCTCTCGTTATAGACCCGAGCGTTTCGTCAAAGGAAATAATCAAGATATTAGAGGACGAGGGTACAACTCTTGACGGCATTCTCATAACTCACGGACACTTTGACCATATACTTTCGCTCGACGTGCTCAAAAAGGCAACGAATGCTCCGATACTCATACACGAGCTTGATGCCGAAATGCTTCTTGACGGAAAGAAGAATGCTTTTTACACCTTCTTCGGCAAGGACAGAGCCTATCTTCCCGCAGACAAGCTTCTTAAAGAGGGCGATACTATCGACCTTGGAGATAAGCAGTTATCGGTGCTTCACACTCCGGGACACACTCGCGGCTCTATCTGTTTTCTCGTAGACGATATGATATTCACGGGTGATACTCTCTTTTCAAACACCTACGGCAGATGCGACCTTTTCGGCGGCGATATCGAAAAGATGGCAGAATCACTGGAAAACCTTAAGACGCTTGAACCCTCGCTTATACTTCACGCAGGACACGGCGAAAGTTCAACTCTCGGCGAGGCGCTTGATATAGTCGGACGCTATTTCAGATAAATTTGTAATTTATAATTTTATTGAGGATAAAAATATGGACACTAAACAGCTTGCAGAACTTCTTTTTCCAAACGTAACCGTAACTCCCGAGGAGCTTGAGGCGCAGTTTCCCGCGCGTGAGCTTCCCGAGGGCGCAAAGGTAACAAGATTTGCTCCCTCTCCCACGGGATTCGTTCATTTCGGAGGACTCTTCCCCGTAACCGTCGGTGAACGTCTTGCGCATCAAAGCGGAGGCGTATTCTATCTTCGTATCGAGGATACCGATTCAAAGCGCGAGATAGAGGGAGCTTCCGAGGGACTTATAAAGACTCTTGCCCGCTATGGCATAAACTTTGACGAGGGTGCTGTACTCGGCGGAGATAAGGGTATCTACGGCCCCTACAGACAAAGCGAACGTCGCGACATATATCACGTATATGCAAAGAAGCTCGTTCTTGACGGAAGAGCTTATCCCTGCTTCACGACCGCAGAGGAGCTTGAGGCTCTTAAGACGGCCGACAAAAAGGCAGAAATAAAGAACAAGGACTGGCAGGCAGACGCCGAGGCCCAGAAGGCGCAGACCCTCAAAATGAGAGCTATAACTCTTGACGAGGTCAAGAAGGAGCTTGATGCGGGTAATCCCTTTGTGCTTCGTATACTTGCCGAGGGAAATCCCGAGGTTAAGACCAAGTTTACCGATCTTGTCAAGGGCAATCTTGAAATTCCCGAAAACGACGAGGATTTCGTTCTTCTCAAGAGCGACGGTATCCCTACCTATCACTTTGCCCACGCGGTAGACGATCACCTTATGGGAACTACCCACGTCATAAGAGGTGAGGAATGGCTTCCCAGCCTTGCAAAGCATATTCAGCTCTTCAAATATCTCGGCTTCCGTATGCCCAAGTATCTCCATATAGCGCAGCTTATGCGTCTTGATGAGAACGGAGCAAAGAAGAAGCTTTCAAAGAGAGATATGGGCGCAAATCTTGACGATTACAGCCGTATGGGATATGCCCCCGACTGCGTTATGGAATACGTTATGACCCTTCTCAATTCCAACTATGAGGAATGGAGAATGCAAAATCCCGATAGATCCTACACCGAATTTCCTTTCAACATAAAGAAAATGAGCGTTTCGGGCTGCCTTTTCGATTTCAACAAGCTTGACGACGTTTCAAAGAACGTTATTTCAAGAATGAGTGCCGACGAGGTCTACGCTCAGGCTCTCGCTTGGGCTTCTGAGAACGACACCGAGCTTGCGGCTCTGATGAGTGCCGACGCGGAATATACAAAGGCTATATTCTCTATCGGACGCGGCGGCAAAAAGCCGAGAAAGGACCTGACCACCTGGAAGGACGTTCGCTCATATATCGATCTTTTCTATGACGAGATCTATGCGATAAAGGACGCATATCCCGAAAGCTTTGACAAGGCTGATATAAAGGCGGCACTTGAGGCTTTCCTTGGCAGCTTTGATATATCCGACGATATGAACGTATGGTTTGACAAAATAAAGGCTATCGCCGATTCTCTTGGCTTCGCTTCGGATATGAAGGCGTACAAGGCTTCCCCCGGATCCTTTAAGGGAAGCGTTGCCGATATCAGTATGTTTCTTCGCGTGGCAGTCACAGGAAAGCTCAACTCTCCCGATATGTTCACCGTTATGCAGATACTCGGATATGACAGAGTTTGTCAGAGAATAAATGCAGTAGCAGAAAATCTTTAATATAAATTTTATTTTTTGAAGGTAGTTAAAAATGGAAGAAATCTTATCTAATTTTATACACGACGAAATAGACGCGGAGCTTCGTGAAACTCCCGAGAAGAAGATCCACACACGTTTTCCGCCCGAGCCCAACGGATATCTCCATATCGGCTCTGCTAAGGCGATAATGATAAACGTTGAAACGGCAAAGAAATACGGCGGACTTTTCAATCTCCGTTTTGACGATACAAACCCTGCCCGCGAGGACGACGAATACGTTCAGTCCATTGAGGAAGACCTCCGCTGGCTCGGCGCAGACCCCACAGGCGGAATATTCTACGGCTCCGACTAAG
>JAZNES010000005.1:0-2017 GCA_045588755.1 Eubacteriales bacterium
GGGTCGGCAGTCTACTGCGGTTCGGTCACGCTCGCGTTCTGACAACCGCACAGGGTTGTCATTCATTACGCTCACGCCGCTTCGCTACCTCGACGACCCGTTTTTACGCAAAGAAAACATTTCGATAAATCAAAATTTGAATATCTAAAATATTGTGACTCCGAGCAATTGACATTCTGTCAAAAAAAGTATATAATGTCTGTATTAAGGATCAAATTAAATATCTGAAAGGAAAATATTATGAGCAAAAGGATACTTGGTATCGAGCTTGGCTCGACACGTATAAAATCGGTACTTATAGACGAGAACGCAAAGGTCATAGCACATGGTGCTTACGAATGGGAGAACGAGCTTGTAGACGGGCTTTGGTCCTATTCTCTTGACAAGGTCGAAGAGGGACTTCAGGCAAGCTATGCCGATCTTGTAAAGAGTTACGGACATACTATTGAGAGCGTTGATTTTATCGGTGTTTCGGGAATGATGCACGGATATCTTGCCTTTAATGAAAAGGACGAGCTTCTCGTGCCCTTCAGAACCTGGAGAAATACCAATCCCGCCGAGGCTGCGGCAGAGCTTTCCGAGCTCTTTAAGTTCAACGTTCCTATGAGATGGTCTGTTTCACAGTACTATCAGTCTGTTCTCGAAAATATGCCTCACGTAAAGGACGTTGCCTTTCTGACGACTCTTGCGGGCTACGTTCAGTATCGCCTTACGGGCAAGAAGACTCTTGGTATAGACGATGCTTCGGGAATGTTCCCCGTAAGAGATGGCGACTATGACAAGGAGATGCTCAAGAAGTTCAACGCGCTCCTTTCGCAGAAGGGAATTGATCTCGATTTCGCCACCGTTTTGCCCAAAGTAATGCTTGCGGGAGAAACCGCGGGATATCTTACAAAGGAGGGTGCGGCTTGGCTTGACGTGAGCGGAAAGCTTGGCGCGGGTATTCCTCTCTGTCCTCCCGAGGGAGATATGGGAACGGGAATGATAGCTACCAACAGCGTTTCTCCGAGAATAGGAAACGTATCCTCGGGAACGAGCGCGAATTTTATGGTAATACTTGAAAAGCCGCTTAAGAATTATTATAGAGAAATAGACGTTATATCGACCCCCGACGGTTATCCTGCGGCACTTATTCATACAAATAACTGCACGACCGAGCTTAACGAATGGGTATCTCTTTTCGGAGAGGTCCTCTCACTGTTCGGCACTAAGGTAGACAAGGGCGAGCTTTTCGAGAAGCTCTTTGAGGCATCCCTTAAGAGTGACGCGAGAAGCGGCGGCGTGGTTGCTTATAATTTCCTTGCGGGAGAGCCCTTGGCGCAGACCGAAAAGGGAGCACCTCTTATCGCTCGCTCGCAGGACGGAGAGATGAATCTCGCGAACTTTATGCAGGCGCAGATATATTCTGCTGTAGCGACCCTCGCTCTTGGAATGGATATACTCAAAAAAGAGGGCGTATCTATCGACAGAGTTCTTGCTCACGGCGGCTTCTATAAGACAAAGTTCGTCGGTCAGAACGCGACCTCGGCGATCCTTGGTGCTCCCGTTGCGGTAATGAAGACTGCCGCTGAGGGCGGAGCTTGGGGAATGGCAATTCTGGCTCTCTATGCCTCCGAAAACGAAAAGCCCCTCGGCGAGTTCCTTGACGGTATTTTCGCAAAAGAAGAAAAAACGGTCGTCAGCGCAGACGAAACAGAACTTGCAAAGTGTGGCGCGTTTATGACGAATTACCGAAACGCTCTTGGCGCAGCAAAGGCTGCTTCCGAGGTGCTTTGATAAATTTTGATTTATCGGTGAGTTCGGAAGTAGGTTTTTTAAATTTAGCCTCCCTCCGAGAGGGAGGGGGACCGCGATAGCGGTGGAAGGAGCCTGCGTGACATAGAGCTTTAATTTACCTCATTGTAACGCGTTCTCCCTCACCCGACTCCGTCGGGAGCTCCCTCCCGGAGGGAGCCTAAAAATTACATTCCCTTAAAATTTATTGCTCCCCGATAAATCCCAATTTATTTATCAAAAA
>JAZNES010000006.1:0-5198 GCA_045588755.1 Eubacteriales bacterium
AGGGTCTGTCAAAACAGCACCCCCATAGAGCACTACCGTCACCGCTTGAGGTGTAAATTCACTATCCGTGTCAGCTATATCGACATAAACGTCGATATCCTGTGCGCTAAGCTTCAATTCGTTTATAAGCATCGCTTCAAGTCCCGCGGATACGCTCTGTTCACTATGCTCGATAAGATTACCGTTGTATATTTTTTCATAGTCTTCTTCATCAAAATATTTCGTTTCAAATATACCCTCAAAGCCATCGTTTCCTATATTTTTCAAGGAGCTTACAGCAAGTGTTATCGGCTCTGTGACGACACACAACAGCAAAAGTCCGCATAAAAGCTTTATATAGTTCTGTATTCCTCTGTCGTCCTCATCGGGAGAAAGCATACGCGCAAAGGCGCATACAAGGGATATCCCCACGAGTGTAAATATGTACTCCTTCATAGCTTTATGAAGTGGCAACAGCGCATCTTACGAATATATCAAGCGCGAAAATGAACATCACCGATACCATAGACACGACCGCTATCATAGTTCCGTATACACCTCCTATTTCGGAAAGCAGCTTGCTCTCGCCCTCACATCCAAGCATATCTGCCACAGCTCCCGAAGCCAAGAAGACGAATCTTGTCAAAAGCAGAGATATAAGCGTGGGCAACAGCAAAAGCAGAACGAAAAATATCGAGCCTATTCCGCAAACGCTTTTAAGATATCCTACCGATGAGGCAACGGTCCTCAGTGTTTCACTGATCGATCCTCCTACCACGGGTATGACTCCCGACACCATAAGCTTTGCAACCCTTGCACTTATGTTGTCAGCTGACGATGAGAGGACTGTCTGTGTGGAAAGTACGAAAACAAGTACTGTCATAATAACGCCGAGAAGAAAAATATAAGCCTTCTTCAGAGAGCTCGATATAGCCTTGGTATTAAGGCTTGGCGACAGCGCGCCGCACAGGGCAAAGGCGCAAGATATGCTCGATATGGGAATTATCGTCTTGGCGCAAAAATTTTCACAAAATGCAAGAAAGGCGTAAAGTGTGCCACTGCTTGCTACGGCAGTTGAAATATTGCCGCCCATAGCGTATATAACTCCCGTAGCGGGTATGATACCGATAAAAAGGTCGTTTACCGACTCAAAAAAGCTACTCACTGCCCGAAGATCTTCGATTTGGATCGATATGATCACTCCGAATATCGCAAGCGAAGAACAGAAGCCGACAGCACCCGAAAGAGCTTGTGATCCTACCGAGTTTTTGAAGGTCGAAAATATCGAAGAAAATACGATTATTCCAATCAGAGCTGCCAGAAGCTTCAGCGCGCGGGGAAAGTTTATTCCAAGCAGCTCCGATATCACTCCAAGCAGGTATTTAGGCTTTGTCATAGACGCTACCGCATCCGCCACCTCGTCGGAAGATCCTGAATATATCCCATTCGGAAGGAAGGCTGACGACTCCTTTGGCAGTCCGTTTGCCGCCGAATAATATGATTCGGGCAGAACTGCATCTGAATTCTGCGCAAAGCACAAAGAGGAAAGAAAACTCAAAATAACGGCAAGGCAAAAGACAAAAAATATTCCCTTTTTCATTTTTTCCTCCGTATCCTTTAAGCTATCCCATATTAAGTATCTCTGTTGCGCTTTCGATAATTTTTCTTATGAGCGGTAAGCATAGAATAAATATCTCGATCTTTGCCGCAAGCTCGACTGCTCCCGCTATCCCCTCTGCACCGCAGTCACGGCATATGCGCGAGCTTATATGAGCTATCATAGCGATACCGAGAGCCTTGAGTACCACCTGCGCGTATTCGGATACTTGTCCGATACCCGATACCGTATCCTCAAGCTCCGAAATAATGCTTTTTAGCGATATTGCCAATACTCCCATAATTATGATCACCGTACAAAGCTTTACCGCAAAGGCGACACCGCCCTCAAAGCGAGTGAGAATAAGAGAAGATACCACCCCTATGATCGCTAAAGCGCATATCTCAAAAAAGCCGTCCATATCAAATACCAAAGACCGAGCGCATGAGTGCAAAAAGCTCTCCTATCTCCCCTATGAGCATAAGCATTACGACGATTATTCCCGCGACCGTAACGAGCGTTGCCTGCTCATCTCTGCCCGATCTGTTAAGTATCGCGGACACCGTCCAGACAAGTACACCAACGCCCGCCATCTTTAATATAACTCCTACGTCCATATTTTTCCTTTCTTCAAGTGACCTTATATTAACAGTATTATCACGGCAAGCGCCCCTGCTATGCAAAGGGTCAAGTTGAGCTTTCTTTTGTTTTGAAGCTCGCCCGCAAGCTTTTCCTGCACACCTTCAAGAAGGCCTATATAGTGCTCGCACTGTCTGAGCTGCTCCTCGCGATAGCTCTTCCCGAAGCCCTTGGTAAAGTCGCAAAATATCTTGCATGCTTCCCCATTCTTTATTCTTACCGCCAAGACAAGCTCCTCAAAGCTTTTCGGGACTTCATCAAGCTCATATCCGCAAAGGCGCAAGCTTTCGGCGTCACACCTTGAAAGTATCTGCGGCGCTGAAAGAGCAAAGCACTCTATCTGTATCTTTACAAATTTCAAAAGATCGATCAGCGCGTCGACCTGCCCAAGCTCTCTGCTGTCACGGCTGTTCAGGTGTCTTCCTAAAGACAGTCCGCAAGCAAGAACTATCACCGCTCCCGATATTTTGTAGAATAGCATCTGCTTCCTCCCAATCGGTTATCTTGTAGACAAAATCATCGTGTTTCCTTTTTATCCCTACGTATGCGCCGAAAACTCTCGCCTCGTGCAAACGGCGTATCGGAGTCCTCATAAGTAAAGATCCTACACTCTCTGCGTGAGCAGAGGCGAGAAACGGAACTCCGCAATTTTGAGATGCGACTATCGACTCTGCCTCATTCGTATCCCCTATCTCGTCACAGACTATGAGCTGAGCGTTCATCGTTCTTGTGGCTATCTCTATGCCGAGTCCGCGGGGGTATCCCGACAAAATATCTATACACATTCGCTCGCCCGAAAGTGAAAAGGACAGCTCTCCACGGGTGTCTATCACACAAACGCGGAGCGCGTCCTCACCGCTTGCCATCTTTGCCGTAACCGAACGGAGCAAGGTAGTCTTTCCCTCGCCGGGCGCAGAGTATATAAGGACTCCTCGCGTTTTTCCAAAGGCGCGAAGCATATCGCATATAGGCTCACCCACCCGTAAAATACCCTTTGGTATTCTTATATTCATCGCCGAGACGTCGTATATTCCTATGACCTTATCTCCTTCGATAGCCGCCCTTCCGCATATTCCTACCCTTATTCCGTCCTCAAGGGTTATATATCCCTTTCCGAGCGTCTCGCTGTGTGCGTAGAGAGAATCCTCGCATATTGCACAGAGAATTTTGTCAAGCTCGTCTCTCGAAAGGACGGTGTCGAGCATTATATTCCTGTTTTCAAGGGTAAGAGATGCCGCATATCCGCAACGCAGCCTTATCTCCTCAATTCTTGAGTGTCTGACTCCCACACGCCGTATCTCATCGGACAAACGGTAGGGCAAAATCCGCCCGAGGCTTTGAGGGAGAATATCTTTTTTTATATCTGAATTTATCTTTACCGCCATTTTGCAAATAAAAGCCGAGGCTTTGTCCTTTTATTTTTTCTGTTGAAAGTATATTGACAGAGACTCTTTTTTATGACCGATACGGATAAAAAAGGAGCTTTTGATTTTTTGAGAATGTCAAAATATCGGAAACTGCGATCCTTTTCGTCACAAGATATAGTGGCGTTCACGTGTAGTTCATAGTTTTTTAATAATATATTGTTGTAAATTACACACCTTTGTGATAAAATGGCTGTGTATAGTTGTAAACCAATTCACAGGAGGTATTTATGTTCTTAAAAAACAACCTTCGCCCTGCCCTCGCCTCGGCTTCAAATGCGAAGATAAAGTCAAGCATCGCAAAAGAAAACGATTCGATAACCAAGAGAGCAGCCGAAACCGACGATTTCAATTCCTTCTCCTCTACCCCGAGAAGAAGTCGCCCTCAGCAGACCCGCAAGCCCCAGAAGAACACCACTACTATCGAGATAAGCGGACGTTCGCTCATAATCGGAGTAGCCTCCTTGTTAGCGGCAGTTATTCTTATCGTTCTCGTCGCTATGGCAATAACCTCTTCAAATAAAAATATAACCTATAAGGATAATGCATTTATATCTTATCAGGACGTTGACGGAAATTACCGTATCGCAAAGAACGGCAAGCTGCTCGACACTTCATTCGCAAATGAGATAGAGCTCATTCCCTCTCTTGACAACTCCTTTGCATACGTGCTGGTACAAGCTGACGAGGGATACGACCTTTACTTTATCGAAAAGAACGAGCTCAGTCCCATCTGTGCGGGCATTCCCGAAAAACCGCTTGCATATGCCGAGCTTGAGCCCGGAGCCGTATACGTGCAGAGAGGACGCACCACTTACTACTTTGACGGTATAGAGACCGTTCTCACAGGCAGCGAGGAGCCCGCTAAGGACGTAGTAATATCTCCCGACGGAAAGGCTGTCGCTTACTCCTGCGCAAGCAAGACAAATTCTTCGGCAACGTCGCTTTACCTCTATAACGTTAAAAACACCTCTCCCGAGCAGATAAGCTCAGGTAAGGACAGCATGCTTCCCGTTTCGATCTCCGACAACGGCAAATACGTTTTGGCTTATGCTATCAACGCGACCGACAAGATAACCAAGGAGCTTTACGTTTTCCTTGACGGCAACAAATACAGAATATCGGGAACTGTCGGCTCATTCGACCAGATAATCTACAAAAATGCCGACGCCACCGAGGTAGTATTCACCACGTCTACGGGCACTGATGACAACTCACACAGCTATATCTACAATTGCAAGGATACAAACGAGCGAAAGGAAAATTCCGCTCACGATATAGGTGTCGGAAAATGTATGCCTCAGGTATCAGATCCCGAAATAGTGCGCCTTGATACCCTCAAGAAGAATTATTTCCAGAACTTGGATAAGAAATCGACCTTCTACGTAAACAAGAAATATCAGACCAACAGCATTTCAAGCTTCCTTGGAAAATTCGATCTCAAGTCCGAGTATTTCTACTTTATCAACGAGCAGAAGAGTATGCTCTGTAAGATGAAGGTTCAGAACGGAAAGGCTGAGCCCGCAAAGCTCGTTGCTTACGACGTTGAGGACTTCTTC
>JAZNES010000007.1:0-2120 GCA_045588755.1 Eubacteriales bacterium
GTTAAGGGTTGCTTCCTCAACGTCCTTACCCTCAAATGAAATAGAGGAAACGGAGCGCGGGTGAAGAAGATGCTTTATTTCCTTGGTTATCTGCTTAAAAAGAAGTATGAGACGCGATATTTTTAATCCGCCTGCCGTTGAACCGGCACAGCTTCCGACGAACATAAGAAGGAGTAATATCGCTTTTGACAGAGTAGGCCACGTATTTATATCTGTTGTCAGATAGCCCGTTGTGGTCATAACGGAGGAAACTTGGAAGGTTGAATGTCCCAAAGACTCGGCAAAGCTGCCGTAAATGGATGAAATGTTTAAGGTAACGATAATTACGGACAGTAGCATTATCGCCAGATAAACGCGAAGCTCTGAGCTTTTGAGGACTGCTTTGAATCTACGCAGCAGTACCAGATAAAAGATGTTGAAGTTTATGCCGAATAAGGCCATAAAAACGGTTATTACTATGCGGCAGTAGCTGTTGTAATATCCCAAGCTGAGGTTTCTGTTGCTAAAGCCTCCTGTGCCTGCCGTTCCGAAGGTATGTATGAGGGAATCGTAGAGGGACATTCCGCCTGCAAGCAGGAAAATAACTTCAACAGCGGTAAGGGCGATATATATCAGATAGAGTATTTTTGCGGTATCCTGCGCTCTTGGTGCGAGCTTTCCTATTATGGGGCCCGGCATCTCTGCGCGCATAAGGTGTATTGAACGGTTGGTAACGTTCCTGACTACCGCCATAACGAGCACGAGGACACCCATTCCGCCGAGCCAATGTGTGAAGCTACGCCAAAAATGCATACCCTTAGAAAGAACTTCAACGTCGGGGAGTATTGATGCGCCCGTTGTTGTAAAGCCGCTGACGGTTTCAAAAAAGGCGTCTATATAATTCGGGATGCTTCCGCTGATATAGAAGGGGACTGCACCTACGGCGGATATTATTATCCATCCGAGAGCGACTATTCCAAAGCCGTCCTTTGCGTAGATATTATCACTTTTGGATTGGAAGAATATTATCATCATTCCGCCCACGAGGGAAGAAACCGCGGCGGTAAGGATGAACGCTGTGACAGATTGCTGTTCTCCGTATATCATAGAAACGATAGCGGGAAGTAACAGAAGTGCTGACTCAGCCATCATAAGACGGCCGAGTGTATTAAAAACCTTTTTGAGATTCATATCGACTTATCCTTTTTTGATGATATCCGAAAGATCAAGGAGCTTCTGTCCCGAAACGATAACAACAACGCGGTCTCCGGAAAGTATCTCGTCATCGCCGGTGGGGATGATAGCCTTGCGTCCTCTTATAATACCTGCGATAAGTATATCAGGCTTAAGGTTAAGTATCTTAAGCGGAGTTTTTAAGCCTATAAAGTCGGGCGCTACCTTAAATTCAAGAGCTTCGACACTGCTGTCCATAAGCTTATAAAGGGTTTCTACGTTGCTGCCGAGAGAGTTTTCAAGCGCTCTTGCATAACGCGAGATGATATCCGATACGATATGCTTTGGTGAGATGATAGAATCGAGTCCAAGGTTTTCGGCAAGTGAGAAAAGCTCATCCTTATTGACCTTGGGAATGACCTTTGGAACATTGCAGGAGCTTGCGAACATAGAAACGAGAATGTTTTGCTCATCCATACCGGTAAGAGAGATGAGTGCATCGGTTCTGTCCAATCCCTCCTCAAGCAGTAGGTCTTGTTTTGTTCCGTCACCGTATATTACGGTTGAGTTTGGCAGGAGGGCGGCAAATTCGCGGCAGCGCCTTTCATTGTTATCGATTATTTTGACGCTGTTTCCGCCAAGCAGAAGCTTTTTGGAAAGATAATACGCGGTTTTGCTTGCTCCTATGATTATAACGTTTTTTGCTTGCTTATTAGCAACATCTAAAAGCTTAAGTATCTTTGGGATTTCGTTAGGCGGAAGCATAAGCCCGATCTTATCTCCGCCTTTGAGTACGAAGTTACCGTCGGGAATATAGGTTTGGCTATCACGCTTGACAGCGCAGATAAGGAATTTTGAGGATGTCTTTTGGCGAAGCTCCCACAATGAGGTTCCGTCAAGCAAGGAGTCATTTTTGAGCTTGAATTCAAGCATCTGGAGGTTGCCGCCTGAAAATTTTTCTATATTTA
>JAZNES010000008.1:0-2137 GCA_045588755.1 Eubacteriales bacterium
CGGCTTCCAAATGCATATAGATTGAACATAAAATGTGTATACAATCCTCTTGCACAACTGTTTACAATCTTACTCTTGACAGAGGACGCCTGTCCCTACAACGTAATTTACAAACTTCTTTATGAGAATGAGCCCTTTGGCTCTCTTTTTTATTCAAATCTGCTTTCTATCTTTTTGTGCGAAAGTGCAGGGGAGTATTGCCACTCCGAGATATGAGTGACCTTTTTGACGTCGACAAAATAGTTAAGTGATGATGTCGGCGGCTCACCCTTGTAGGAGTCTATAAGCACCAGCTTTATCTTCATTCTTTCGGGTATTATGCTTTTTATGTAGACGGCGGCGTATTGTCCTACTGTCGCGATAAGATCATCCTTGCTGCCCTCGCGTATCTCGGCAAGCCCCGCAAGGTTGGGAGCGAGCTCGACAAAGACGCCGTAATCCTCAACGCTTCTTACTATCCCCGCTACCGTTTGCCCCGCCTCAAATGCGGCGGCGTTCTCCTCCCACGTGCCGAGAAGCTCGCGCATACTGACGAATATCCTACCGTTAGCTTCATCAATATTCTTTACGACGGTGTATATACTGTCACCGACCGAGAGTCTGTCGGAGGGATGAGATATACGCGATACTGAAATGCAATCTACCGATAAAAGAGAGGATATTCCGCAGCCTATATCAACAAAAGCACCGAAATTTTCCATATGCGTTACCTTAGCCTCGATTATGTCGCCGAGAGAAAGCGAATCGAGATAATTTCTCGTACATTCTATCTGCGCGTCACGTCTTGAAAGTATGGCAAAGGGCTTGCCGCCTCTGAATTCTATTGAACGTACCTTGAAGCAGACGGGCTTGCCGACGCGCGTTATAACGGCAATATCCTTTACAGGCTCTCCAAGACGGTTGTAGGCGACCTCGTCGCGTTCGATAATGCCGCGTATTCCGTAAAGGTCTACGTGAAGGCGCATGTCATTGTCACACAAAAGGGCAGTAGCCTCAAGTATCTTGCCCTCGCTTGCCGCACGTTCAAGACCCGAAAGGGAAGAAAGATATTCCTTGTTTTCCGCGCTCGAATATAAAAAGCCCTCGGGCTTATAGCAGTTATTCATTTTTATTATACCTCCGTATTTTTTAGATTTGTTAAAGAATATGCCGCATACGGAGGATATATGTATATTTTCTCAAAATAAAAAAATGAATTTGAGGACGAGAAAATAGGGTAAAAATCGAAGAATTTGCGAGAAAACGAGAGATTTAATAAAGATAAATCAAAATATTCGAATTTTTTTCAAAAAAGGTATTGACAATTCTTTCGGCAGGTGTTATAATATGCGAGCATGAAAAATTAAATCATTATATTTGGAGGAAACACAATGTCAACTTACATGGCAAAAGCAGAGACAGTTGAGCGCAAGTGGTATGTTATAGATGCAGCCGGCAAGCCTATGGGTAAAGTAGCCGTAGCAGCAGCAAACATCATTCGCGGCAAGCACCGTCCTGAATTTACACCTCACGTAGACTGCGGTGAGTTCGTTATCATCGTTAACGCAAAGGACGCAGTTCTCACAGGTAAGAAAATGGAACAGAAGTACTACCGCCGTCATTCCGGATACATCGGAGGACTCAAGGAAGTACAGTACAAGACTCTTATGGCAACAAAGCCTGAGCTCGCAATGGAGCTCGCAGTAAAGGGAATGCTTCCCCACAACAGCATCGGAGCTAAGTCTATGACAAGACTTAAGGTTTATGCAGGTGCTGAGCACGGTCAGGCTGCCCAGAAGCCCCAGACCTACGAGATATAATAAGGGAGGAATGAACTGATGTATACAAGCGCAAAGCCTTATTTCTACGGCACAGGAAGAAGAAAAAAATCCGTTGCACGCGTACGTATAGTACCCGGCACAGGAGTTGTTACAGTAAATAAGAAGGATATCGACGATTACTTCGGTCTCGAGACCCTTAAGCTCATCATCAATCAGCCCTTCGCAGCAACAGGCACCGCAGGCAAGTTTGATATAATCGCAAACGTAAACGGCGGCGGTCTTTCGGGACAGGCAGGAGCTATCCGTCACGGACTTGCTCGTGCACTCGTTCAGGCTGACGAGAGCTTCAAGCCCGCCCTCAAGGCAGCAGGCTTCCT
>JAZNES010000009.1:0-4709 GCA_045588755.1 Eubacteriales bacterium
GCGCGTGTCGAGTATTATTTCGCCGAGATGCTGTCTATTCTCGAAATGCCCCTGCAGAGTGAGTGGAAGGTAGATATCGCTACTGCAACGTGGGACAACGACCCTTGTTTGATAAACAACGGAAAAATTCAGATACCGAACAATATCTGGTTTGTAGGAACCATTAACAACGACGACTCTACCTTCGCAGTCGCCGACAAGGTATACGACCGTGCAATTCCTATAGACCTCGACAGCAGAGCAGAGCCCTTTGATGCCGAGCTCGAAGATGCTATAAATATTTCAACAGATCATATCAACGCAATGTTTGAGGATGCAAAGAAAAAGTATTTCATATCTCAGAATATGCTTGATAAGCTTGACGAGCTGAATGAATATTTAATTAAAAATTTCCGCCTTGCATTCGGTAACCGTATTATTAAACAGCTGCACGATTACGTTTCGTGCTACATCGCTTGCGGCGGAACTGAAATTGAAGCAGTTGACTTTATGGTAGCTAAGAAGGTACTTCGTAAATTCGAGTCGCTAAGTCTTGGATTTATGAAGGAAGAGCTTACCAAATTCTCCTTGTACCTTGACAAAAGCTTTGGCAAGAACAATATGAAGCTGTGCAAGGAATATATTGAATTTTTGAAGAAGAGTAATTGATCATTCTTAAAGAAAGGAGCTTAGTATGGCAGACGCAAAGAAGAACACAAAGAAAAATAAAGTGTCGCTTATAGATGCCGTTTACTTGAAATATACCAAGAGTATAATTCGTACGCTTGCCAGCACTGAGTTCTACGAGTACTTTATGAGTGAGCTTGCGGCTGCGCACAATGAATTTCAGTTTTCTAACAGAAAGCTTGAGAAGATCGTTGACGTTCGTTGGGTAGACGCGATCGAGAGTGCGCTTGACAGCCTGCAATATATAGTTTCTCATCCGAGAAACGTTATACGTGAAGACGAGATAATCGTTAATATAGCTAACGCGAAAAAGGGGGATTCCTCTGTTGTACGTCATCTGGCTCAGCACGCATCTATGGTAGATGACTACAAGGAAAATGACGGAGACGTACGTCCCAACCACCTTATGCAAAAGCTCCGTGACGATTCGGTAATGATCTATGAGAACCGCATGGTCGTTACGGTTCTTGAGGATGCGTATCGCTTTGTCAAGATAAGATACGACGCGCTGACGGGTGCAATGGGCGACGAGTTCGGCGCAAAGCTCAAGCTGACCTCAGATATAGAGAGCAGTGTAGAAGACGTACATCTGGATATGTTCCTCCATATTAAAGAAAAAGAGGATATCCTTTCAACAGACGAAAAGCACGGTGACATTTTTGCCCGCATATCACGTCTTAACAGATTACTTGCGGCATTCGTAAATTCTCCCTTTGCCAAGGAAATGGCTAAGGCTCAGAGAATAAAAGGCGCGCTTGTAAAAACCAACGTAATCAAAAAGAACCCTTATTATAAAGAAATTGCAAAGCTTTATGAGTTTTTGCATCGTTATGACGACGTAGGCTACGCTATCAAGGTAACGGAGCAGACTCCCGAGATAAGCGACGTATTTCAGAGAGATATTTTCCATGGCGTGATGCTTAATTACGTTATCCTGAAGAATTATCTTGAAGACGAGCATTCTCGTGCAGTGCCTGCAGGAATGCATGAAAAGCGCCGTACACTCAAGCCTAAATTCATAAAAGAGATAATCGAGGAATTGACCGAGGACTACGATCTGCCCGACGTTGAGATACGCAAGATCCTTATTGAAGAGCTTACAAAGGCAGATCTTATGCGTGCTGAGGCAGAGGAACGCCGCCGTCTTGTAGAGGAGCAGGCCCTTCGCAAGAAGGAAGAAGAAGAGCGTATCCGCAAGGAAAAGCAGGAAGAAAGAGAACGTCTTCGTCTGCAGAAGGAGCGCGAGGCAGAGATCTTGCGCAAGGAGCAGGAAGCAGAGCGTGCGCGCAAAGAGTTTGAAAGACTTGAACGCCAGCTTGAAGATAATCGCCGCGGCAAGCTTTTCCGAGCAGAGCTCAGTTATACATTTGAACGTATAGACGAGCTTGTACAAGAACGTATCGCTTTCGAAGAGGCACGCTTGGCAGAATCCGAGACACAGGAATTTGAGGATGCGGCACGTATTATGGAAGAGCAGGAGCGTCTTGCACAAGAGGCGCTTGAGCGCGAACGTATCCGTAGGGAAGAAGAGAAGGCGCAGGCACTCTGGGAAAAGCAACAGGAAGAGCTGCGTAGACGCGAAGAGGAAAAGGTACGCCGTGAGGCAGAGAGAGCGCGTCTTGAGGAAGAGCGCAAGTTCCTCGAACAGTTACAGATCGAGAAGGACAGAGAAGCATTGGCTTTGCACATCGAGGTGCTTGCCGATTTCTTCGATCATCTCGATTCGGCTGTTTCTTACCGACGCAATAGCCGCAGAGGCGGAGGCAGGTTATGAAGCAGTCGTGGTTAAAGCTGCTTTCGTCCGCCTACATTGTATTGATATCTGTAGTGCTGATAGTTATATCGGCATATGCTTGGATGGTCATATCTGACTCACCTATGGTAGGGGGCGCCGGATTTAACGTTGGCGGCAGAGATTCAATGGATCTGCCCGACAAGGATTATTCTATATGGGACGGTACTCCTGCTGATATCGAGTCGATAGAGCGTAGCGAAAGCGGTATATACATAATTAAAACTGCCTCGGAGTTTGCGGCAGTTATGGATCTGATAGGTCGGTCTCCCGATGAGAATGAGGCTGGCGATGTCGTTATGATGTTTGAGGCAGACATCAGTATGGCGGATCTTCCTTGGACACCTGTTACGGTGCATCCCGACAGGGCGTCGGATAGGATCACGATACTTGGAAACGATAAAGAGATCGTTTGTCTTACCGCTCCTTTGTTTGCAAGCGGTGCGGTCGGCGAGGACTCCGAGATCATTATAAATAATCTCATTATAAATAATTCTGACATAAGAAGCACAAACGACAACGGAAGCGGTGCGTTTATTGAGTGCGCATCGGGTGTTGGTCAAGTTTCTCTTACCAATTGCCGCCTTGTAAACTCTTCTGTCAGCGGAAAATATACGGGCGGTCTTATCGGTTATACGGCAGGAATGTCTGCTGATGATACCGATCCGTCAATAACGTCTGATATCAATATAGAGAACTGTCACATTGACAACTGCTCTATAGTGGGTGTCTATACGGTCGGCGGAGTCGTCGGAAGAGCGGGTGCTGTTGCCGAGACCAATACGGTTATTGAAAATTGCACTGTAACGAACAGCTCTCTCACGGCTACGAGTCAGACCGAGAATCTGGGTATAGGTACTATGCTCGGTATTGCTAATTACGGTCAGGCATATGTAATAGACTGTGAGTCTTCGCAGATTCAGGAGAACGGACTCGCAGACGAGATCCGCGGTCTTGTATACGGTAGTGAGGATTACGGTACGACGGGAAGACTCGTTATCATAAATAACGGTCAAACTACGATCCGTGAGAATCAGACGGGAGTATTTAACGTGACTACCGCTGATGAATTTGAGGCGGCGCTCGCTAAGGCGGCAGATCCTACCTATGAGGGCGACGTTACTATCAATATTATGAACAATATCGATATGAGTAATAAGGACTGGACGCCTGTGCTTCTTGCTACCGAGAACAGTACAGCTGTAGTTACTGTTAACGGTAACGGAAATTATATAAGCGGTCTTTCTGCTCCGCTCTTTGAGGGAGGAGTCCGCTCACAGCAGGGTGAGGAAACTCTTGTTATTAAAGATCTGACCATTCGTGATTCCGAGATCGTAAGCACGAACACATGGGGCAACGGTGCGTTGATCGAATGTGTTGCGGGTCTTCAGAACGTTACTATTACAAACTGTCATCTTGTAGATTCAACTCTTACGAGTGATACGGTTGATGCCAACGGTGTCGAAAAGGGTTCGAGAACAGGAGGTCTTGTAGGTTGGACGTCGGCAGGACGGGATCTTGACGGAAACACGATCGATACCACCGTCACTATCAGCAATTGCTCGGTCGAGGGCAGTGATATTACAGGATACGGAACGGTTGGCGGTATCATAGGTCATGCAGGATACAATGCTACTGTAAGCCATACTATAACCGACTGTAACGTTGAAAATACTACGCTTACGTCTACCGAGTCACCTTATAAGGGCGTTGGAACTATCTTGGGTACGGCGAATATAGGTGAGGTCTATATCGAGGGCTGTACTTCAAGCAACGTTACCGAGAACGTAGTGAGCGGCGATGAGGCAGATAACTCGGTCGGACTCGCTCACGGACGAGTTGTGCTCGGCAATACAGGAAAGCTCGTCATCAACGACGGCGGAGATATATTCGAGTTTGTCAACGGAGAGCTTAACGCGACGATCTACACCGCGAACGGATTTATGAAGATAATGGAATATTCTAACGGATTTGACGGTTCTGTGAATATGTCTATGGGCGGAGACGTAGATCTTTTCCCAATGTTTTAAGTAATTTTTAATATTCAGGAGATACCCTAATGAATAATCAGGAAATGGAGAAAGTCAAAGGCAAAAAGCCGAGCCGAGAGAAATTGTTTTCGATAATCACCTCGGTGCTTTTGGTCGTAGCCATATTATTCTGTGGGTTTGTAATGCTCCAGCTCAAGTTAAACGGGTACGTATCAGTATTTGGATATAGCGTGTTCCATGTTGCCAGCGGCAGCATGGAG
>JAZNES010000010.1:0-2225 GCA_045588755.1 Eubacteriales bacterium
TGAAAACCTTTTTCCAAAAAGGTTTTCACATCTCTCTTAACACAATCTATCTATTCGATAAATCCCAAATTTACTAGTTCACCGTAATAATTATTACCTCAGGCTTGTTAAAGATGCGAGGTATAAGGCCCGTATGCTTCATTCCGCGGCTGACGACGAGTCTGCCGTCGTAGAGCCCCGAGGTATATTTCGGGAAAAGCCCCTGCCCCGGCGCAAAAACGCCTCTGCCGAAAAATCTCCACTGCCCGCCGTGAGCGTGACCGCTGACGATGAGGTCTATATCTCTGTCCTTCAAGTATTTTTCATAGTATTCGGGGTGGTGGCAGAGGAGCACCTTCGCGCCCTTTTCATTACAGAATGAGTCAAGCCACGAAAGCGCGGGAAGTCTGCCCGCATTAAGCACCGCCGAACCGAGTCCTCCTATCGCGAGTCCCTCAAAGACCTCGTATTCGTCTCTCAGAATTCGAACGCCCATATCGGTCAGCCTTTTCTCGTTATGCTCCGAGATCTCAAGCGGTGCCTTTCGTCTTTTGAAGGGCAGCCAATAGTGATTGCCTCCTATCTCGTGATTGCCAAGAGAAAAATACGTCGGAGCAAGCTCTGCCGCGCCGCGCAGGAGCGCAAAGCCCCTTTCGTTTATCTCGTCACAGCTTCCGTCAAGCCTCTCAAAGATGTCACCGGGAGCAAGTATTATATCGGGTTTTGTTTTTTTGAGTATCTCAAGAACGTCCTCGACAGGACTGCAATGAAGATCGCTTATGAGAGCTAACACCCGCCTGCCCGATATCCTTTCGTTATTTACGTGATATAATGAGGTCTGCATATTTTCCTCCTGTTCTTCGTATATTAATTATTTTATCACATATCGCCTCTCATATCAAGGACATTTGTGATATTTTACTCATTGACAAAGCGGCATTTGTAAAGTATAATTATTTTAAGCTGAAATTCCGACAGAACGGAGGATATTTATGAATTTTCCCGATACGTCATTCAAACGCATCTCCCTCAGAGTCGGGGTCGCGATGCTCGTATTTTTTGGATTATATAACCTTTTGCTTACCCCTGCCGCTGTTATGAAGGAGATCTTTACGATCTCTTTTGACGGTGAACAACACTTACTTGCGGAATTTTTAATCGAGATATGGTCAACAATAGGCTTCGGCGTGGCATATATTCTCGCCTTTTTGATACCTGCCCTCGTCTTCCGCTTGATGACTCCCAAGGAGGAAAGAAAGCCGCTGGGAATAAAAAAAGCTCCCGTTAAAGAGCTTCCCTTGATAATTCTTGCCGCCGTGGCTGTCATCTTTGCTTGCGCGCAAATAAATTCGCTTATTGTCTCTCATTTTGATTTTTATGAGAGCTTTCAGGAGGCTATGGCACCGTCAGGCCCTATGATGCCCTATCAGATCTTTCTTGAGGTACTTGTCACCGCCCTCGTTCCCGCCATCTGCGAGGAGATACTCTTCCGCTCGACCATTCTTTCAAATCTCGTACCCTACGGAAAAGGATTTGCAATAATTGCCAGCGCGATTCTCTTTGGACTTATGCATATAAACCCCGCCCAGCTCTTTTACGCTACCGCGGCGGGCGCGGTACTTGGCTACGTCTATGTCAAAACGGGCTCATTTTGGTGCGTTTTTTTTGATACATTTTGTGAATAATCTTCTCTCGGTGCTTCAAACTGCCGCCTTCTCCGATCCCGACTATATTATGGGCGCAAGGTTTGTGACCTTGGTCGACGCCGCCGTTGCCATCCTTGGCTTTGTATCGGTTGTGATCCTTGCAATTATGAGCTCTAAGAAAAATATGCCGCGCGATATGGAAAACGCCGGATTCATTCTCGACAGCCACGACGGATATATTGAAAAAGTAGTTTCCTTCTCTCCCATAAGAAGATTTTTTGCTTCTCCTACTGTGTTGATTTTTACAATCATATGCATAGTTGAAGCTCTATCGATCCTACTCTTTTACGGCGTACAATATTAGATCTCGGGAGACCTTTATTATGACCGAAAACGATATTATATTTATGAATGAGGCTATACGCCTTGCAAAAAAAGCGGCAGAGCACGCTGAGGTTCCGATAGGCGCAGTAATAGTCAAGAACGGCGAAATAATCGCCGAGGGCTATAATCTTCGCGAGACCGAAAAGCTCTCAACCGCTCACGCCGAGATACTTGCTATCAATGCCGCCTGCAAAAAGCTTGGCGGTTGGCGGCTCT
>JAZNES010000011.1:0-2205 GCA_045588755.1 Eubacteriales bacterium
GCGCCCGCTATTCTTTCGAATACTGAACGCTTATTCTTCATTCCTCGTCCTCCTCAACAATATCTGAAAGATGCTCCATCTCGTCAGAGAAGGGAGAGTAATCTCCAAACATATTTGAGTACTCGGATTTTTTCATTATATGAATAGCATCGGGTTCGATATAAACTCGGATGGTAGCATCGGGCGCTACGTAATCGGTAGACTGTATCATCCACTTAAAGCCGTCGATATCGACGATTATCTCATAGTGTACTCCCTTAAATGTGACCGAGGTAACCGTACCCGTGAGCATACCCTTTTCGACAGGAACAACGTCAACGTCCTCGGGACGAACGACAACGTCAACAGCCTCACCGTCCCCAAATCCCTTGTCAAGACACTCAAAGGTGTGTGAGGCAAATCTTACCGAATAGTCCTTGAGCATAATACCGTCAAGAATGTTCGATTCACCGATAAAGTCGGCAACGAATGCGTTGACAGGCTCGTTGTATATGTCGATAGGAGTGCCGATCTGCTGTATCTTGCCGTCAGCCATTACGACAACGGTATCGGACATAGAGAGGGCTTCCTCCTGATCGTGAGTAACGTATACGAAGGTTATGCCCGTCTTGTGCTGAATATTTTTAAGCTCGTTCTGCATATCCTTGCGGAGCTTGAGGTCAAGCGCACCGAGAGGCTCGTCGAGAAGAAGGACCTTCGGGTGATTTATAAGAGCGCGCGCAATAGCAACTCGCTGCTGCTGACCGCCCGAGAGCATAGTTACGTTTCTTCTCTCAAATCCGCGAAGGTTGACAAGCTCAAGCATCTCGCTGACACGTCGTCTTATCTCGTCCTCCTTTACCTTCGATATTCTAAGACCAAACGCTATGTTGTCGTAAACGTTGAGGTGAGGGAAGAGAGCGTATTTCTGGAATACGGTGTTTATATTTCTCTTGTAAGGCGGAAGGTCGTTTATGTCCTTCCCGTCAAAAAGAAGTTCTCCGCAGTCGGGCGTTTCAAAACCGCCGATTATACGGAGAGTGGTTGTCTTTCCGCATCCCGATGGGCCGAGCAGAGTTATAAATTCGCTGTTGTGAATGTAAAGATTGATGTTTGAGAGTATCTGTTCGCCGTCAAACGCCTTGCAGATATTTTTCAATTCGATGAGTTTTGTCTTCATTCCGCATAAATACCCCTTGAATAGAAAATAGTTGCTTAAAAAGCGCAAGGAAAAAGAGTTAAATCCGATCTGCCCTTTATAAGTATGCGAATATTGTAGCAGATATTTAGACAAAATGCAATATATATAATAAAATTTCTCAAAATTTCGTAAAAAAATCCAATTAACCATAATTATTTTGCTTAAAATAGAAATATTTTATAAAAAACTGCTAAAATCTCCCATATCCTAATGAAAATCTCCTTTTTTCTTCTGAAATCTTTATCGGAGGGCTTTATTGCTGTGACTCGAGAAATAAATGAGAGAATAATGAGAGCGAAAAGATGAAAAGATTCAGGGAGTAAGAATATATTAAAAGGAAGTAGACCGATATAGACCAGAGCGAAAATACGGATAAGAAGGATAGTATATCCATTATAAATTTAACTGCTGATGGCGGGAGAAAATTAAGAAGAGCCGATTCGAATATTCTGCCGCCGTCAAATGTATGTATGGGAAGAAGATTAAGTATGCCGAGAGCTAATGAGGAGAGGATAAAGGTTTCGAGAGCAAAATGGCTTATAGAGAGCATAGCTTTTAGCGATAAGAGAAGGGCTGCAGAGAGAAAATTGAAGAGTGGGCCGCCGAATGCAAGTGCCATTTCCTGTTTGTAAGAATAAAATCCCCCCGATATTTTCAGACGTGCTCCGAGAAGTCCGAAATCAAATTCGGTAAGAGTGATCTTAAGTATTTTTGCCGCGCAGATATGCCCAAGCTCGTGAATAGCCGCGGCTATAAGTGAAATAAAGGTGTATTGACTTTTGCTTGCCACAAGAGCCAGAAGGAGCATAAATGCGAAAAATCCGATCTTTATCTTTACTTTTTTCATTTCTTCTCCAAATAAAACCGATATTGTGTATACAATGAATTATATGTTTTGCGGGGCAATCAATATAGATAATAAAAAATTTTTATTTTTTGATAAAAAGGTATTGACATTTGGAAAAAATGTAGTATAATAATATCGTTGTCGAAAACGACAGCACCTAATATGCGAGAGTGGCGGA
>JAZNES010000012.1:0-3578 GCA_045588755.1 Eubacteriales bacterium
GTGCGTGACACCGAGCTCGTGAAGAGAATGGCAGAGGAATCTCACGTGGTATGCAATCATACAATGCGCCACAAGGACGTTACTAAACTAAATTCAGCAGAGGAGCTTGGAAAGGAGCTCGCGGGGCTTGAAGATATATACAGAGAGTATACGGGATATGAGATGGCAAAATATTTCCGTCCTCCCGAGGGACGCTTTGATGAAAAAAGTCTGAGATTTGCCCACGAGCTCGGCTACAAAACGGTCTTTTGGAGTCTTGCCTATGCCGATTGGGATAATAATAAGCAGCCCTCAAACGAGGCGGCGATGAAAAAGCTTCTTGATAATATCCACAACGGTGCTATAATTTTGCTTCACCCGACGTCAAGCACGAATGCTTCTATTCTTCCCGAATTTATAAGGACGCTCAAAGGGCAGGGATATACCTTCAAAACTCTTGATGAGCTTTTTGCGAAGGGGTTGGATAATGAATGAAGGTAAAGGCGATATCTTTTGTTATTCTTATTGTAATAGTCGCTCAAAGCCTATTGCTGCCCGTTTTTGCCACTGTCAAGGTATATCGCAAAAGTCTCGGAAGCAGCAAAAAGGTAGCACTCACCTTTGATGACGGTCCGCATCCAAGATTAACTCCGAGGATCCTCGAGATACTTGAAGAATACGGAATAAAGGCGACCTTTTTCGTTATAGGGCAAAATGTCGAGAATTATCCCGAGGCTATGGAGCTTTTGGCAAGCTCGGGCTGTGAGATAGGTAATCACACCTACTCGCACAAGAATATTCGAGCAATGAGTGAGGGGCAGATAGAGAGCGAAGTGCTCAAATGTAACAGGATACTTTTTGAAAATTTCGGAGTGCTTCCAAATGTTATGCGTCCGCCGCAGGGTGCGTATAATACCGCTCTTCAGAGAGTGAGCAATTCCGTAGGCTGCGATATAATACTTTGGAATATCGACACAAGAGATTGGGCGCATACTCCGCCTGTGGAAATATCAAAAAAGGTTCTTCGAAGCGTTGGCGGAGGTGATATAATCCTTATGCACGACTACGTTGCGGGGGAGAGCCCGACTTGTGACGCCCTAAGGCTCATAATTCCCGAGCTGCTCGAAAGGGGATATCAGTTCGTTACGGTAAGTGAACTGATAAAAGACGAAATATAACACGCGGCGACCGCAAAAATTGCGGTCGCCATTTACTTTATATTGAAGATAATTAAAAAAAGTATGTACAAATTTGTAGTTTTATGATATAATGTATTATATATTGTTTTTTTGACTCAATATTCGAAAAGGAACTTGGAATATGAATAAAAAATATAACGATCACAGGCAAAACGACAGACAGAAGAATATTAAGAAATATGATCGAAGAGAAAAAAATTATGATGCCGATCTTTCAGATGCAAATGAAAACGAGGGCATCGTAGTAGGCAGAAACGCCGTTCGTGAGCTTCTCAAATCGGGCAGGGATATCGATAAGATATTCGTTCAAAAGGGAGAGCGAGAAGGCTCTATAATCGTCCTTACTGCCGAGGCGGCTTCAAGACAGATACCTCTTGTTGAGGTCGATAAAGTAAAGCTTGATAAAATGACGGGTAATGCCGCACATCAGGGCATCGTCGCAATGGCGGCAGAGAAGCAGTATTCGAGCATAGACGATATTCTCGAAATAGCCGCAGAGCGCGGAGAAAAGCCCTTTGTAGTCATCTCGGACGGGATTACCGATCCGTACAATCTCGGAGCGCTTATAAGATGTGCTGAGGGTGCGGGTGCTCACGGAATTATAATCCCCAAGCGTCGCGCGGTAGGTCTTACTCCTGCCGTTACAAAATCCTCGGCGGGAGCTATCGAGCATATGGCGATAGCTAAGGTCTCTAACATAGCGGCTACTATCGAGGAGCTCAAAAAGAAGGGTCTTTGGATATTTGCGGCAGAGGCAGGCGGCGCGGCATATTATGATACCGACTTTGATTGCGCCGTAGCCATCGTCTTTGGAAGCGAAGGCAACGGAGTTTCAAACATAGTTAAAGAAAGATCTGATTATATAACGTCTATTCCTATGTACGGAAAGGTCAATTCGCTCAACGTCTCTACCGCGGCGGCAGTAATACTTTCCGAGATAGCAAGACAGCAGAGAACTAAGGGCTGATCTTGCAGATTAAAATTTTTTGATAAAAGGAGGGGCATATGGATAAGGAAAATTCAAAGAGCATTGACGATATGCTCAAGCTTCTCAAAAATAAAGTGGAAAACAGTGAATCCGATAATGGTGCAGGGCATCTTGATTCCGATATCGACAGCACTCTTGATACAGAGAGCCTTAAGGAAAAGCTCAGGGCGCAGTATTCTGTTGAAGAAAACAGCGAAGAAGACTTTGAAGGCAACGAGTATACTATCGACGAGGATTTTATGGCTTCGGTAGCCGACGATTTGCGTCAGAGCGATGAGTCCAAGGAAGACGAGGCGGAAGAGAGCTTTGTTACATTCAAGGCAGCTGACGATCATGTGGAGGAGTCTGTCCTTGAAGAAGCTTTTGATGAAGACCACGAGGACGAAGCTTTTGAAGAAGAGCTCGAAGAAGAACCCGAAGAAGAGCCCGAAGAAGAGCCCGAAGAAGAGTTCGAGGACGAAATCTTTGATGAGGAGGATACCTTTGAAGACGAGTTTTCTTCAAACGTTATCTACGCCGACGATGTTATAGACGAGCTTTCGGATATCGAAGAATCGCAAAATATGATATCGTCCTTTGATGATGAAGCAGAGGTAGGATCACTCAATAAATCAGAGCCCGACACCGTTTCGAATGACGATGATGACGACCTTCCTTGGTTTGATGACGATGGGTATTCTGGCGATTCCGAGGAGTGCTTGGATAACGTCGAAAACGAGCAGGAAAGCTTTACATACGAGGACACAGAGCTTCCGAGCCAAGCTGTTGAAGCAGAGCAGGCTGAGGAATATCTGCCCGAAGATGAGTACAGCGAATATGAAGAGCAGGCGACCGATGACACAGATATGCCTTATTCAGAGGAGCTCTCAGAGGATATTGAAGACGAACAGCTCAGCTTTTACCGCACGATAACCGACGCAGAACACGAAACTATGGCAAAAATAGCGGCTATGCGTGAGCTCGAAGATGATAGCGATGATCCCGACGGTGAAGAGTACGACTTCGGAGATCAGGAGATGTTGGAGGAAGATCAGGCTGATAGTGCCGAGACGGACGACGTTCAGGAGGCGACCGAATTCAATATTCACGAGGCTCTTGAAAAGAAATACGGAATATCTGCAGATTTCTACGGAACGAGCGAGGGATTTAGTGCCGCTCAGTTTGAGGGAAGAGAAGAAGCCGAGGACGAGGCTGAGGATACGGGTAATTCGCAAAAGATTGGTAAGGTATCTGCCTGGTATATAACAAAGCCGATATTTATGGGCGTTATTGCTTTGTTTATCTTCCTCATTGAGCTTTTACCGATATTCGATATAGTCCCGGGAGGACTGCTCGATTACACTACCTATCCCGCGATATACGTTCTTATCGACCTTCAGCTCGTTTTGTTTATAAGCGTATTGTATGCAAAC
>JAZNES010000013.1:0-2549 GCA_045588755.1 Eubacteriales bacterium
GTATAGTCGCTGATAGAAAGCGAGGTAAGCGATATCTCGTCGTATCCCGTAGACTCGAAAAGGCACTTTGCCTGTCGGTTGAGCGTTTCGGGAGATTTTTCTCTTACGGGACGGTAGACCATTCCCGCCTGACAGAATCTACAGCCTCTGATACAGCCGCGGTAGACCTCAAGCATTACTCTGTCATGCACCGTTTCTATATAAGGCATAACCACCTTGTCGGGAAAATATGCCTTATCCATATCCTCTATTATTCTTTTTTCGACCTTTGTCGGCACGTCATCGAACTTTGGCGTATAGGCTTTTATCGTTCCGTCCTCGTTGTAGCTGACGTCATATAAGGAAGGAACGTAAACTCCCTTTATGGTTCTTGCCGCCTCGCGCAAGAATTCCTTTTTGGAATATCTTCCCTCATCGCGCATCTTTATATAAAGACGAACTATCTCGACAAGCATCTCCTCTCCCTCTCCGATATTGAAAAGGTCGAAGAAATCGGCTATCGGCTCGGCATTATATGCGCACGGACCACCGCCTATGATTATAGGCATAGAGTCATCTCGGTCTGCGCTTCTGAGCGGAAGTCCCGCAAGGTCTATCATTTGAAGAACGTTTGTATAGCTCATTTCATATTGAAGCGTAAAGCCTATAAAATCGAATTCCGTAAGCTTATCGTGGCTCTCGCAGGCGCAAAGGTCAAGGCTGTGCTCACGCATCTTCTCTTGCATATCGAGCCAAGGCATATAGACTCTCTCGCACCATATGTCCTTTTCCTGATTGAGCGCACCGTAAAGGATACGGACTCCGAGATTTGACATTCCTATCTCGTAGGTATCGGGAAAGCAAAAAGCAAACCTTGCCTTTACCTCGTCCTTATTCTTTATTATCTGTCCATACTCTCCGCCCGAATATCTGCCGGGCTTTGAAACGGATTTCAAAATAGTACTGTTAATATCGTTCATTTTATTTTTTATTTTTCTTTCTGAATTCTTTATTCCATTTTCTCAAATGACTGCGGCAATATTTTTAAGGATATCAGTGTAAATGATGCCACAAGAAGTACCTGATGAAGCAATACCCAGATAAGATTTACGTGCTGCATAGCACCCGTTATCATAAGCACCGTGCTGAGAACTGCCATAAGACCAAATGATATATATCTTACGAGTGCGTTCAGCTTATCGGCTTTAAGTATCTTCTTGCAGAATATGATGACCTCTACAAGCTTTAATCTCGAGGATATCGCAAAAACTCCCGTCTTGCTCGCAAGGACAGAAGGGTCGCCTGCCGCATAGTAATCGGTCTTATTTTTGTGTACTACGCTTATCGGATATCCGCCCTCTATACCCTTGCGGCATTTTGCCACGTATCCACCGTATATAGCAGGGTCATAGGTGTGTATAACGGTCTCGATACCGTTATCGCCAAGAGCGCGAGAGAGCATCTCAAAAAGAGGCTCGGTCTTGTAATTAAGACTTATTTTTGCCGCCAAAGAAGAATTCATAGCGACGTAAAGGATACCCGGCTGAGATACGCCCGCGCTGTCTGTAACGATTCCGTAACGAGTCATATAATCGGCAGTTCCGAGTATGATATTCGTTCTGTCGTCAACGATCGCCTCAAGTCCGCTTCTCGTAATGCGGACCATATTCACCTTGCGAGGCTTCGTACCTGCCGAAGCTCCCGAGAAAATATCCTTCATAGGTCCGCCTATTGCCGAATAAACGGCATCAAGAGCCGACAAAAGCTCCTCGGCATGCTTATTAGTATAAAGCTTTATTCCGCTTTCCTTGGGGTCGCATTTCTTGAACAGGTGTCTGTCACCAAAGACCATAGCATCGCAGTCGCCAACACTTTGAGCAGCTTTGTGTCCCGTTATAAAGCAACCTCTGTTATAAAGTCTCGTATAGCTTACGTATATCGGCAAAAAATGTGAAAGCATAGCCGACAGCGGCGCAAGTGCCACGAAAGATACGAGCATCGACGAAAGAACGGTTTTGAATTCCTCGCCGAGCACCATTGCTCCGACCGCCATAAGCGCCGAGAATATAAATACGGGTGTAATGGCGTAATTGACCGTTTTATCGGAGATATATTCTCTGTCCTTATTGAAAGCCTTGACGTAACCCGTGCCTTTTATCTCGCGGGGCTCGTATATGTTGGTGTCGGGAGCGACTCCGCCTGCGTACATTTTATCGGCGCAAGCATTCTTTCCCTGTGAACGCGTTATGGTATATACCCCATCGCCCATCAGCAATGAGCTGAGTGAACGGTTGACTCTTCTTTTGTCAAGTATATCTATGATCTGAGCAATAAGAATATAAGATGCAATTATCGAGCCGTATAGATTTGGCAAACCGTCGGCTGTGCAGAAGCATACAAGAATATCGTAAACGACAGTTATTGCCGATGTAACGAGCAATATCGAATAGGTATTCGGTGCACGCGTCAAAAGCCTGTTAAAGCCGTCTATAAGCTTGTTTGCATACAATACGCTTATAAACAAAACGAGCTGAAGGTCGATAAGAACGTATATCGCGGGATAGGTAGTG
>JAZNES010000014.1:0-6646 GCA_045588755.1 Eubacteriales bacterium
CCGTAGGCTATCTGAATTATATCATTCTTGCCCACTCCCGCCATCGTCATACATCTGGCAACACATTCAGCCCAGATAGCGAGGTCATATCTCGTGTATCCGACGACTGTCGCCTTGCCTGTCGTTCCGCTCGAGGCGTGAACTCTTACTATCTGCGACTGAGGAACGGCAAAAAGCCCAAAGGGATAGTTGTCGCGCAGGTCGTCCTTAGTCGTAAAGGGGAGCTTGGCTATATCCTCGATACCCTTTATATCCTCGGGAAGAAGCCCGAGAGCCTGCATCTTCTTGCGGTAGAACTCTACGTTGTGGTAAACGTAATCGACAAGCTTACGAAGCCTTGCGCTTTGCAGAGCCGTCATCTCGTCGCGGCTCATGCACTCCTTACTTTCATTCCATATCATATATATCACCCGATTCAAGCATTAAAGCCCAGCTCAAATGCCTTTTTATTTATTTCTATCGTCTTCTGAGGAACGGTGCTCTCAATTACGTCGAGCCAAGCCTTTTTATCAAAATCAAGACGCGCCGCCGCAAGTCCGAGAACGACCATATTGAGCACGCGGCTGTTTCCAAGCCCGTTTGCAATGGCGTTTCCGTCTACGGCATAGAGCTTATGCTCTTTGGAGAGTCTCTCTATAATATTCTCGGAATACTGTCCCGCGCCTATAACTACCGTCATAGGATCTATTCTGCAATCGTTTACGACGATAACTCCGTCCTTCTTGAGAAAATGCGCGTAACGCAGAGCCTCAAGACGCTCAAAGGAGATAAGAAGATCTGCCTCTCCCTCCTCGACGACGGGCTCGAAGACCTCCTCGCCGTAACGGACGAAGGTCACAACGCTTCCGCCTCTTTGCGCCATTCCGTGAACCTCGGAGAGCTTTACATCGTATCCCGCATTCATTGCTACCTTGCCGATGATTCGGCTGGTCAGAAGCGTTCCCTGACCGCCTACTCCGACTACCATTATATTCATACTCTTCATATCTTATCTCTCCACCTTGCTTATCGCGCCGAATTTACAATAGCTCATACAGAGTCCGCAGCCGTTGCACATCGTGGCGTTTATCTTTATTTTACCGTCCTCGGTCTTGGTAAGCGCGGGACAGCCTATCTTAAGACACATTCCGCACTTGCGGCACTTGTCGGCGTCTTCCTTGCAAATATAGGGGAATTTCTGCCCCTTAAGAAGAGCACAGGGCGCTTTTGCGATAATAACGGTCAGAATATCGCCCGAAACGCTTTCCTTTATGGTCTTCTCAAGTCCCGAAACGTCAAAGGCGTCTATCTCTATAACGCGGGGAACGCCTATCGCACGGCAGAGCTCGGCGAGGTCAATAGCGTATGTGTCCTCGCCCTTGAGAGTCTTTCCCGTTGCGGCGTGCTGCTGATGTCCAGTCATACCCGTCGTTCTGTTGTCGAGTATCATAACGGTCGCGCTTGACTTGTTGTATACCATATTAACAAGAGAGTTTATTCCCGTGTGAAGGAAGGTCGAGTCTCCGATAACGGCTACCCAATTCTTTATGAACTCCTTACCCTTCGCCTTCTCTATTCCGTGGAGGGTCGAGATGCTCGCTCCCATACAGATAGTGGTATCTATAACGTTAAGGGGGGCTACCGCGCCGAGCGTGTAGCAGCCTATGTCGCCCGCAGCGTGTATTTTGAGCTTGTTGAGCACCGAAAATACGCTTCTGTGAGGACAGCCGGGACAAAGAATGGGCGGACGGTTGGGAGCGGTCTGCTTCTCAAAGACGAGCTCCTTCTTGCCGTATATAGCGGCTTTGAGCATATTTGCGCTGTATTCGCCCTGCTTTGTAAATATTGCCTTGCCCTTGACCTCGACACCCCAGGAAGCGACCTGCTCCTCGATGACGGGCTCAAGCTCCTCGAAGACGTAAAGGGTCTTTACCTTCGAGGCAAACTCCTCAATAAGTGCCCTCGGCAGAGGATTTACAAGTCCGAGCTTGAGGACACTTGCATTCGGGCAAGCCTCTCTTACGTACTGATAGGGGATACCGCTTGTGATAAAGCCTATCTCGGTATCTCTCATTTCCATTCTGTTTATAGGAAGACTCGACGCGGCGGCGGCAAGTCTTATCTCTCTGTCCTCAACGACCTTGTGTCTGCCGATCGCGGACGCGGGCATCATTACGAACTTGGGCACGCTTCTCTCGTAGACCTTGTCCTCGGGAAGGACTCTGTCGCAAAGCTCAACGAAGCTCTGCGAGTGAGAGAGCTTTGTGGTAGTGCGCAAAATTACGGGGGTGTCGTACTTTTCGCTAAGCTCATATCCGAGCTTTACGAAATCCTTTGCCTCTTGGCTGTCCGAGGGCTCAAGCACGGGAACGTGAGCCGAACGGCCTATCATTCTCGTGTCCTGCTCGTTCTGTGAGCTTGCAAGACCGGGGTCGTCGGCAACAACTATTACCGAGCCTCCGCCCACACCCGTATATGAGAAGGTGTAAAGGGGGTCGGAAGCCACGTTGAGTCCTACGTGCTTCATACACGCAAGGCTTCGAACGCCCGAAATAGACGCGCCGAGGGCAACCTCTGCCGCTACCTTTTCGTTAGGCGCCCACTCGGTATACACCTCCTCGTAGGTCGCAAGATATTCACTTATCTCTGTGCTGGGCGTACCGGGATAGGCACTCGAGACCTTAACTCCCGCCTCGTACGCTCCTCTGGCAATCGCTTCGTTGCCAAGCATCATTCTTTTTTCACTCATTATGTATCTCCATTCCGTCGGAATACCGACATCTATTTATAAATTAGGATTTATAGGTTTGTTTGAGGTTGATGGGGGGGAAACTTTTTTGAAAAAGAGCTTCCCCCCGCACCCCCTGCAAAAAAACTTTTACCAATTTTGCAAAAGTCTTTGTGACGACCTCACCCCAAATATTGCTACCTCATTTTTTAATGACCGTTGTGGGCTTGGAGCCCGAGCGCTCGCAGTGCGAGATTAAGTAAGGGCGACAAGGGAGGAGAAAAGAAGCGTCGGAAGCTCGCTACGCGTACGCGACCGAGGCGACTATTTCTACGAGTGGGGGTAGCGCGCAGCAAGGTCTGCGGGAGCACTTCTAAAAATGTAAGGAAAGTTTTTGGAAAGCGTGAAAACCTTTTTTCAAAAAGGTTTTCACAATAATCCTAACACAATCTAACTATTTATGTAACTATCAGCCTTTATTTCTGAGATCCTTTATTCTCTTAGCCTTACCCTCAAATCGCTGGAGGGTATTGGGCGATTCGAGCTTTATCTTAGCGTCAAGTCCGAGAATGACCTTGAGCTTTCCACGTATCGCGTTGCTGAGCGCCTCGAGCTCCTTAAAGGAATCGGTCGAGTGAACGAGCTCGACACGTATAGTAAGCTTATCAAGATATCCCTCTCGCTCGACGACGATCTCATAGTGAGGTCCAAGCTCCTCGAAGCCAAGGATCACCTCTTCTATCTGACCTGGGAAGACGTTTACTCCTCTTATCTTGAGCATATCGTCGCTTCTTCCGGAAAGGTTCTCCATTCGGCAGAAGGTCCTTCCGCACTTGCACTTCTCATAGAAGAGTCTTGTAACGTCCTTCGTTCTGTAACGGATAAGCGGTATTCCCTCTTTTTTGATACAGGTGATAACGAGCTCACCCTTTTCTCCCGCGGGGAGCACCTCTCCCGTTTCGGAATCTATTATCTCGGGAATAAAGAAATCCTCGTTTATATGCATTCCGCAAAGCTGCTCACATTCTCCCGAAACACCGGGGCCTATGAGCTCACTCATTCCGTAATTTGATGTGACGAGCATATCCTCGCCCCAATATCTGTGCATCTCCTCGCGCATAGCATCGGTAAGCAGCTCGCTTCCGACAAGACCTATCTTTACCTTGAGGTCTTTTTTAGGGTCTATGCCCATCTCTCTTGCCACCTCGGCAAGACGAAGAGCATATGAGGGAGTCGCAACGAGCAAAGTCGTTTCAAAGTCCTTCATATACATTATCTGCTTCTCGGAATTTCCCGTCGACGAGGGTACTATCGTCGCGCCTATTTTTTCAAGTCCGTAATGGAGTCCGAGCGCACCCGTGAACATTCCGTATCCGAAGCATATCTGCGCAACGTCCTCTTTGGTCGCGCCTCCCATGCAGGCAATTCTCGAAACGCACTCCGTCCACATTTCAAGGTCGTTTTGGGTATATCCGACGACGGTAGGCTTTCCCGTCGTTCCGCTTGAGGCGTGTATACGCACAAGCTCCTCCTTCGGAACTGCAAAAAGACCGAAGGGGTAGTTATCTCTCATATCCTGCTTTGTGACGAAGGGAAGCTTTGCAAGATCCGCCAGAGTCTTTATATCCTCGGGGCGAACACCTGCGTCCTCCATCTTCTTGCGGTAAGCGGGAACCTTGGCATAGACTCTCGCTACCGTTTCCTGCAAGCGTTCGAGCTGTATTTTTTCAATTTCCTCTCTTGGAAGAGTTTCCTCTTTTGACCAGATCATATCATCAAACCTTTCGATAATCGTTTATACTTCGTTTTCTATTTCCTTGTCGAACGCCTCGGATATTATCGCGGCGTCGGGCTTCTTTGTAAATATGCTTACTATCGGCGTTATTATCATCGAATACGCCATACAGATAACTCCTATCGTCGGAGACGATGAGATACCGCTGTTTATTGCCTCGCCGAGTGTCGCGCTCCACGAGAGCTTATCGTATCCGAAGACCACTATAAGTCCTACCGTAAGCACGAGCGAGCCGATAACCGACCACCAAGCCGCCGCCTTCGTGACCTTCCTTGAATAAAGCCCAAGGACGAAAGGACCTATAAAGCAGCCCGCAAGCGTTCCCCAGCTTATTCCCATAAGATACGCGATAGCCGAGATGTGATATTTTTCGTTCAAAAAGGCTATTATTACCGATATCGCTACGAAGAAAAGGCAGAACAGGCGCATAACGGTGTTGACCTTTTTATCGGACGCCTTTTTAGCTATATTTCCCTTATAGATATCGACCGCAACGACAGACGCACTCGCCAGAGATACCGAGGAAAGCGTCGACATACTTGCCGAGAGGATAAGGACGGCGATAAGTCCTATAAATCCCGTCGGAATAACTATTTTGAGCATTGCAGGGATAATGCTGTCGCCCGAAAGCCCCGACACCTCGTCAAAGAGAGGACTGAGTGCGCCGACGAAATATGCCGAAGCTCCTATTACAAGAGCGAAAGCCGTGCTTACCCAAGTGCCGAGCTTTATAGCCTTCTTGTCCCTTACCGCGTGATATTTATGTACCGTCTGCGGCAAAGCGAATACTCCGAAGGAGGTAAGAAGCACGAGCGAGATAAGCGTTACGGTATTGCCGTGAAGTCCCGTATGCTCGCTGCCGAAGGTAAACCAAGTGTGCTCAACGTCAGAGGCGAGTGCCGAGATATCCCAAGAGACCTGAGGACTCGAAAGGAAGAAAACAAGCATTACGCCAACGCCCGCAAGCATTATAATACCCTGAATGAAATCCGAAAGGGCGGTAGCAAAATATCCGCCGAAGAAAAGATAGAGGGCGGTAAGTGCCGAAAGCCCGAGCATTATTATCCAGCCGTCTATACCGAATACCGTTTCAAAAAGGCTGCTAAGTCCGTTGTAGACCGATGCCGAATAGGGTATCAAAAAGAGAAACGTAATAACCGCGGTAACCGTTTTAAGAGCCGACGAGCCGTATCTCTTCTCGAAGAACTCGGGCATCGTCTTCGAGCCGAGCCTGTGAGTCATATTCTTGGTCGGACGGGCAAGCACCAGCCAAGCGACCAGCGCGCCTATGAGGGCGTTTCCAATTCCTATCCAGACTGCAGCAAGTCCGTATTTCGCGCCAAAGCTTCCCGCATATCCGATAAAGATGACCGCCGAGAAGTAGGTAGTGCCGTAAGCAAAGGCACTCATAAGACCGCCTATTCCCTTTTTACCCGCCATCAGAAAATCGTCTACCGTCTTTGAGCGGTTTCTCGTATATATCGCTATTGCTATCATTCCGACGGCATACAACAAAAGAACAAAATAATCCAAAAACATATCTTCTCCTAAGTCTTTTCTAAAAATTGAAACAATACACCATAATACTATATATTATACACCTTCAACCCCATTTTGTCAAAGGTTTTATGACAATTTTCGCTTGACAAAGAAGCTTTTTTATCAATTTTTTATATTATTCTTGTAAAAAATCCGAATTTTCATTTTTTGTACTCGTATTATAGTTCAAATTTTGATTTATAGGTGAGTTGGTTTGTGTTAAGAGAGATGCGAAAACCTTTTTGGAAAAAGGTTTTCACACTTTCCAAAAACTTTCAAACATTTGGACTTGCTCCCAGCAGCCAAGCTCCGCTTCGCTTCACATCAAGTTTACTTCGTAAACATTGACTTGCTCCGCCCTTCCCCACTCGTCGAAATAATTTCTCCTCCCTTGTCGCCCTCGCTTAATCTCGCACTGCGAGCACTCGGGCTCGAAGCCCGGGGCGGACATAAACAAATGAGGTAAGCGTTATTCGAAGTGAGTACGTAACAAAATCTTTTGCCAATTTGGTAAAAGTTTTTTGAAGGGGGTACGGGGGAAATCTTTTTTTCAAAAAAGTTTCCCCCCCATCAACCTCAAACAAATCTATAAATACCAATTTATA
>JAZNES010000015.1:0-3564 GCA_045588755.1 Eubacteriales bacterium
TCATTTTTTTCTTTCTCCTTGAATATTAAACTTAGTTAATAAATCGAGGCCCCCCACGAAATATCACTTTAATATAATTATAACATAACAGTATATTAGTGTCAACAAAAAAATATCTCTTTTTGATAAAATTTTTGACTTTTTTACGCTCTTTTTGGGGCTTCTATTTTTCGTTTTTGTCCGACTTTATGACGGCTCTGAGTGCCTCTATAGCGACCGATATTGCAAGGGAGGTGTCGTGGCATTCGTCGTCGTTTTTATCGAGTCCCGCAAGGAATCTTTCCTGATTCCAGACAGACATAAAGAGTGCGCCGCAGCGCAGCTTTCTTGCCGCACCCACGGTGAAGAGAGTCGAGGCTTCCATCTCACTTGCGAGCACCCCGAGCCTTTTCCACGCCTCCCATTTTTCAGAGAGCTCTGCCTCGGTGGGCATAGTGTGCGGAGAGTGCTGTCCGTAGAAGGAATCCTTGCTCTGAACGACACCCGTATGATAGCGAGCACCAAGCTTTTTTGCAGCCTCGACAAGAGCAAAAAGCACCTCTGTATTAGCAACGGCAGGGAACTCATAGGGCGCGTATTCACGCGATGTTCCGTCCTGTCTTACCGCTCCGCTTGCTATAACGACGTCGCCTGAGCAGACGTCAAGCGAGATCCCTCCGCACGTGCCTATTCTTATAAAGGTATCGGCACCGCATCTTGCAAGCTCCTCAACTGCGATAGCGGTAGACGGACCTCCAATTCCTGTTGAGCAAACGGTAACGAGCTCTCCGTCGAGGTATCCGTTATATACGTTATATTCACGATTGAAAGATATTTGCGTGGGATTATCAAGAAATGCCGCGATCTTCTCGCATCTTCCGGGGTCACCCGGCAAAAGACAGTATCTGCCTATATCTCCCTTTGCCACTTTTACGTGATATTGAGTGTTTTTGGTGTCAAGCATAGCGCAAGAGCTCCTTTTTAAGTTTATTTATCCGAAGATTATTGAATATGACACATTCTTTTCCTCATTTGGAGCGAGGATAAAGAGTCCTTTTCTCTCGAAAATATCCTGCGGCACTCCCTTATTGTCAGGAGGCGCGCACCAAGGCTCAAGGCAAAGGAAGGGGGTGTCGGCAGAATATTCCTGCCAAATGCCGAAATAGGGCATATCGGGATATTCCATAGCTACGAAGCGTTCGTCGGTATCAGAGCGAAGCGTCACTTTTCTCGCCATATCTTCCATAAAGATGCCGTCGGGAGTGAAAAGGCTGTGCTTAAGGCGAAGCCTTTTACCGTTTTCAAGCTCAAGAGTTACGAACTCGTCGCTGCAGAAGCACTCCTCGGTAAGTACCATAGCCCTCGGCGAGCATTTTTCGTCAAATTCGATATAGTAATCCTCAAAATCACCGCCCTTGGTGAAGGGAAGATTAAATCCCGGGTGCGCGCCGAAGGTGACGGGCATTTTTGCCGCCCCTGCGTTCTTCATTCGGGCACTTGCGGTAAGACGAGTTTCCAAGAGTGTATAGGTAAGCTCAAATTCAAAATCAAAGGGATATTGCTCTTTGGTCTCGTCGTTTGACGTTAGCAGAAGGACGAGCTTTTCGTCGGATTTGCTTATTACCTTGAAATCCGAGTATTGAGCAAAGCCGTGTATTCCCATTTTATATTCTTTACCAAGGCAGCTGTATCTATCCTCAAAAAAGGTGCTGCATACAGGGAAGAGAACGGGGGCTTGACCGTCCCAATATTTAGCGTCGCCCTGCCAGATATATTCACAGCCGTCGGCTTTATTTATTGCCGACACAATCTCTGCGCCCTTGTCGGATATAGTTACCGAAATTTTATCGTTTTGAAGAATATGCTTCATAAAAGACCTCGCAATATTTATTTCTATACCAATTATATCACAGTGGAAATCGTTTCGCAAGGTATATATTTCAAATAAAAAACAAATAATATTGGCAATAAGGTTTGAAGGGGAGATATATGCAAAACAAAACACTCAAATTCAACGAGGACACAACTATAATCTGCGCCGCCTCGGTCGTTGGCGGGCACGAACACGCAGGCCCTATCGGCTCTTGCTTTGATCTGCACGACAGTACCGACCGTTTCGGGAAGAAGACGTGGGAGAAGGCAGAGGGCGAGATGCAAAGGCTTGCGATGAACGTCGCTCTCTCAAAGGGGGCTATGACGGAGCGTGACATTGACGCTCTCTTTGCGGGAGATCTGCTCAATCAATGCTCGGCATCCTCCTACGGACTTCTCGATTTTGATATTCCGTATTACGGTCTTTACGGAGCTTGCTCAACGGCGGCGGAGAGTATACTTCTTGCATCTATGTCGATCTCGGCAGGGCATTTTTCAAAGTGCGCGGCGGTCACCTCCTCGCACAACTGTTCCTCGGAGCGTCAGTTCAGAACTCCCGTTGAATACGGAGCTCAGCGTTCTCCCGCGGCACAGTGGACGGTGACGGGAGCGGGGGCGTTCATTATCGGAAGCGGCGGGCGCGTAAGAGTTGCCGAGGGAATGGCGGGCATCGTTGTCGACAAGGGAATAAACGATGCCTCAAATATGGGCGCGGCTATGGCACCTGCGGCGGCGCATACTCTTATGAGATATTTTAAGTGCGGTGAGCTGAGCCTCGACGAGATAGATCTCATAATCACGGGAGATCTCGGCTGGGAGGGCGGAGATATACTCTGCGATCTTATGGCGGCAGAGGGATACCGAATAAGAGAGATATATAACGATTGCGGAATGCTCGTATATAACAGAGGTGCGCAGGATATGCACAGCGGTGGCTCGGGCTGCGGTTGCTCGGCGTGTGTTATGGCGTCCTATATAATGCCCAAAATAGAGCGGGGAGAGCTTCGGAACGTCCTCTTTCTCGGTACGGGTGCTATGATGAGTCCGTCAAGCATTCAGCAGGGCGAGAGCATACCCGCAGTGGCACATCTGGTAAGGCTCTCATACAATTTCGGAAGTGACGAGAGGAGATAGATGCGTATGGATATGGTTATGAAATATATCTGGGCTTTTGTCGTTGGCGGTGCTTTTTGTGTGATAGCGCAGATACTCATAGATAAGACTATGCTCACGCCTGCAAGAATCCTTGTGGCATACGTGGTGGCGGGAGTTTTTCTCGGTGCAATTGGACTCTATGAGCCGCTTGTAAACTTTGCGGGCGCAGGTGCGACGACTCCTCTTACGGGATTCGGTTATCTTATATCAAAGGGTGTGCGGGAAGCCGTCGATAAAAAGGGAATCCTCGGTGCGCTTACAGGCGGACTTACTGCCGCATCGGGCGGAATAGCCGCCGCTATCATATTCGGATATATCGCGGCGCTCTTTACCAGAGGAAAGCCGAAGGGATAGAAGCAAGCAAAAGACGTGAAAAACGGGAGGAATATCCTTCCGTTTTTTATGAGAGTTATGAACAAATTGGGATTTATCGGTGAGTAATAGATTTTAAGGAATGTAATTTTTAGGCTCCCTCCGGGAGGGAGCTGGCGCTGGAGGCGACTGAAGGAGAACGCGTTACAATGAAGCAAATTCAGGCTCAACGTCACGCAGGCTCCT
>JAZNES010000016.1:0-11566 GCA_045588755.1 Eubacteriales bacterium
ATTCAAGGGTGTTGGAAGCTTCAATGCGTCTTACCTTGCAACCGTCGCAGTAGCGTATATCCCTGTTGCATTCGTTGTATTCGCAGAGCATATCGCTGACCACAAGAACCTCTCTTCCATCATCGAGAGCCATCTTCTTGAGGAGCCCGGTCTTCACCGTACACTTCTCGGAGACGGCGTTGGTTCTTTCGTAGGCGCATTCTTCGGCGGCTGCCCCAACACCACTTACGGTGAGTCTGTTGGTTGCGTAGCTATAACAAAGAACGCATCTGTAATTACTATTACTACCGCTGCAATAATGACAGTTCTCATTTCCTTCATCTCTCCCTTCGTTGCATTCCTTGACTCTATCCCCGGTTGCGTAATGGGCGGTGTTTGCATTACCCTTTACGGATTTATCGCGGTTTCGGGTCTTAAGATGATCCAGAAGGTAGACCTTGAGGACAACGCTAACCTCTTTACCGCTTCGGTAATTCTCATTTCGGGTATCGGCGGAATGGCTATGTCTATCGGCAAAGTTACTCTTACCGCTATTGCTTGCGCTCTTATCCTTGGCATACTCGTTAACGTTATGCTTCATAAGAAAAAAAGCTGAGTAATAAGATATAATAAAAGAACCAAGCGTACAGCCAAACGGCTGTACGCTTTTTCTTTCTCTTAAAGTATTATGCAGATAAGTCCGCCGCTTCCCTCGTTGATTATGCGTTCAAGAGTTTCCGAGAGCTTGCTCCTCGACTCCTCGGGCATATGCTCGAGCTTTGTATGAAGTCCCTCGTTAACGAGCTCGTAAAGGCTCTTACCAAACACGTTTGACTCCCATATCTTGCTCGGGTCCTCCTCAAACTCGCGGAGCAGATATTTTATAAGCTCCTCCGACTGCTCCTCAGTTCCGACTATGGGATTTATCTCGGTCTCTATATTAGCCCTTATCATATGTATCGACCTCGCAGATGCGCCAAGACGAACTCCGTAGCCTCCCGATTGCTTTACTATCTCAGGCTCTTCAAGGGTAAGCTCATCAATAGTGGGCATTACTATTCCATAGCCTCTTTCCTCTGCCATTTCGAGTGCTTCGCTTACTCTGTCATATTTGGATTTCATCTCGGAAAGCTCCTTGAGCAAGGATATAAGCTCTCCCTCGTCGGCTATCTCAAAGCCCGTAAGATCGCTTATCACCGAATAATAAAGCGAATCGTCAAGCTCGGCGCGCACTCTTGCACAGCCCGTTCCGAGATCTATCTGTTCTATGCTGTAAGCAGATATATATTCATTGTTAAGAAGCGAAGAAAAGGCATTTTTTATATCTCCCGTCTTATGTATCTTATCGGCGCACTCG
Source organism: Eubacteriales bacterium (assembly GCA_045588755.1). Lineage (GTDB taxonomy): Bacteria > Bacillota > Clostridia > Oscillospirales > CAG-272 > HGM12713. The sequence goes on from JAZNES010000016.1 coordinate 1,337, forward strand.
CATATGCTTGAATTGACCGATACGGCTATCTCATGATCGGGTTCGATAGCACCGATCCAGCTCGGAAGCTCTACCTTTATTTCGGCAACGGGAAATTCATTGAGGACAAGCTCAAGTATATGTCTTATATCCTCGGCGTCAAGATCGACACAGCTCACAAGTGCAACAGGAACGTTATATTTTGCTTCAAGCTCATATGCAAGTGCGATAGAGCTATCGCTGTTCGGATTTTTAGAGTTAAGTATGATAGCAAAAGGCTTTCCTATGCTTTTAAGCTCATTTACTATTCTCTCCTCGGCGCTGACGTAGCTCTCTCTTGCTATCTCTCCAATGCTTCCGTCGGTCGTTATAAGCATACCTATGGTCGAATGCTCCTTTATGACCTTCTCAGTTCCCATCTCCGCCGCCTCAACGAAGGGCATAGGTTCGGTCTGCCAAGGGGTATTGACCATTCTCGGCTGACCGTTCTCGATAGTTCCGAGCGCGTCTGTAACGATATAGCCCACACAATCTATCATCTTGACTCTCATCGATGCGGCGTCGTCAAGATTTATAGTCACCGCCTCGTCGGGAACGAATTTGGGCTCGGTCGTCATTACCGTTTTGCCTGCCGCTGACTGAGGCATCTCGTCCCTTGCTCTGTCTCTTGAATAGCTGTCCTCGATATTCGGAAGCACGAGAGCCTCCATAAACCTTTTTATAAAGGTCGATTTGCCTGTGCGGACGGGTCCCACTACGCCTATGTATATATCTCCTCCCGTACGCTGTGCTATATCACGGTAAATTGAATGTTCCGCCATAAATAAAAATCCTCCCGATATATTTGTCAATAAAATATATGGGAGAATTTTTTTGTTTAGAACAAGCTTATTTTATTTTCTTTCGGAGTCTATCCTTTTTATTTCAAGACAGGCTTTCCTCGGCAGAAGCGTCTCTATACCCTCGCCCTTATCAAGAAGCTCTCTTACGAGCGTCGAGCTGACCGTTGAAAGCTCTGCCTTACAATCGAGGAGCAAAGTCGTCGTATCGGGAGCGTGCTCTGCATTATATTTTGCCATTTCAAGCTCATATTCCCTGTCGGTCTCGTTCCTTACGCCCTTTATTATGACTTCTGCCGCAAGCTCCTTTGCAAGCTGCCAGAGCATTCCCTCTGAGCATATGACCTCAATGTTGTCAATATCCGCAAGAGCTGCTTCGGCTATCCTTTTGCGTTCTGCCATAGTAAACATATACTTTTTCTTATCGTTTATCATCACGGCAAGATAGACCTTTTCGCAAAGCTCTGCCGCCCTCTGCGCTATATCGACGTGACCATTCGTTATCGGGTCAAAGCTGCCCGGAACGATGCCTATGCTGTATCTCTTTTCCTTCATATCAGTTTTTCCCGCTTTCAGCCTTTGGAGATAAGATGGTTATGACGGTGCGGCTGTATCTCGACACCTTGACCTCGTTAAAGCACTCGGCAAGCGAGGTATCTCCATCAAAGATATCCGAGGCATCACTTTCGCAGATTATAAGGCTTGTGGGCTTGAGCATCTCTGCCTTGATAAGCGCGCGCAGTGCAGGCGCGTAAAGCTTCGCCGCATAGGGCGGGTCAAGAAAAATTATATCGAAGCGCTCACCCGCATAACGTCTGACATACTCTGCATAGTCCATGCAAAAGACTCTGCACTGCTCGGAAAATCTCGTTTTTTCAATATTCTTTCGGATTATTGCGTTGGCATCCTTCGATTTGTCGACCATTACCGCCGACTCAGCGCCCCTGCTTATCGCCTCAAGAGCCATCTGACCCGAGCCTGCGAAAAGATCGAGCACACGTCTGCCCTCAATATCGAGCTGGAGCATCGAAAAGACTGCCTCCTTGACTCTTTCGGCTGTCGGACGGGTCGTTTCCCCTTCAAGCGTGAAAAGTCTTACTCCCTTTGCTTTACCTGTGATTATTCTCATAATACCGTCACCTTTTATTCCTTGTGAAAATATGCGTATATCTTTTGCGCGTCAGCCTGTGATACACCCTTGACCTTCGCGAGTTCTTCTACGCTCGCCTTCTTTATTGCGGCAAGCGTTCCAAAATGTATCATAAGCCTTGACGCCTTTGCGGGACCTATTCCGTCTATCTTTTCAAGCGAGGAGTGCTTGAGCGTTTTTCGCTTTGCACCAACCGTCTTTCCAACGGTGTATCGGTGGACCTCCTCCTGAAGCTTATATATAAGCATAAAGACCGAGCGTTCCTTGGCAATATTTATCTCCTCGCTCTCTGTACAAAGAGCGCGCGTTTTATGATAATCGTCCTTCACCATACCGAAAACGGGTATATCAAGTCCGAAGCGAGTCATCACCTCGCGCACTACCGAAACGTGCCCCTTACCGCCGTCAAGCAGTATAAGGTCGGGATATTCCGAAAAAGAGCCCGATTCGTCCCTTTGAAGATGGTTGAAGCGTCGCTCGATAGCCTCTGCCATAGAGCCGTAATCGTCGACTCCCTCTACGGTCTTTATATTGAAGCAACGGTAGTCTGCCTTGCTGAGCTTTGCGTCCTTTGCTACTATCATTCCCGCCACCTTATTATCCGAGCCTATATTCGATATATCGTATGCCTCTATTCTTTGCGGCAGGACCTCAAGAGACAGCAAGGACGCAAGCTTAAGAAGCACAGTATCGTCCTTCTGATTTTCTGTTTTGTATCTTCTCGCCTTTTCGGCGGCATTATCGTCAGCCGTACGGCAAAAATCTCTGAGTTCTCCCCTTTCGGGCTTTCTGACACTTATCCTTCGTCCTTCAAGTGCCGACAGATATTCCTCAAGCGAGGAGATATCGTCCTCGTCCATATCAAAGGACAAAAGTATAGTCCTTGGGATACAGTCGCGCATCTTATAATGCTCAACGAGAAACGCCGAGAGCGTCTCGCTGTCGGCTATCTGCTCCGCGCCGAAAACGAAATCTCGCTTATCGACCACAGCACCCTCTCTTACGTAGATCGCAGAAACGCAGCTACACGCTTCGTCAGAAAAGATACCGAAAACGTCGTATTCGGCATCGGGAGATGCCACGACGTGCTGCTTCTGACCGAGCTTCTCAAGCGCTCTTATCGCATCTCTTGCGCGCGCTGCCGCCTCAAACCTCTCCTCCTCGGCACTCCTCTCCATCTGATATGTGAGTGCCTTTATCGCAGACGAGGTATTGCCCTTGAGTATCTCGCAGGCGCATCTTATGAGCTCGGAATATTCTTCCTTTGAGACCTTGCCCGTACACAGACCGCAGCACTGCCCCATCTGATAATACATACAAGGCCTTTCCTTGCCTATATCTCTTGGAAACTGTCTTTTGCAGGTCGGGATACCGAGAGTTTTATAGATTATACCGAGTGCCGAAAAAACGACCGACGTTCCCGTATAAGGTCCGAAATATTTAGCCTTGTCCGAGAGCCTTGTCCTCGTGTAGATAACAGAGGGATACTCACCTTTTGTCACCTTTATATACGGATAAGATTTTGCGTCTTTGAGTCTTATATTATATTTAGGAGTATATTGCTTTATAAGAGTATTTTCAAGAGAGAGAGCCTCTATCTCGGTCGAACAGATAATATACTCAAAATCATCGACGCCCGCCACCATTCTGTCGGTCTTGGTGTCTTTTCTGCTGTTCTGAAAATACTGCGACACGCGGTTCTTGAGTTTTTTCGATTTTCCCACGTATATCACCTTGCCGCGTTTATCCTTCATAAGATAAACACCGGGGCAAAGAGGCAGCTCGTTTGCCTTTTCCAAGAGCTCGTTTCTCTTCTCAATGCTCATACCGCACGTCTCCTTTCAAAAGAAATAAAGGGTGTTGCGCAAATCAACACAACACCCCAAAATGCTACTTTAATCAGCGAAGCCGGTCTGGATCAATTCTACCAAGCCGTCTATTGCGCTTACCTCGTCCTGTCCGTCTGCTATAATGGTAATGGTCATACCCTTAGCGATACCCATAGAAAGAACACCGAGCAAGCTCTTCGCGTTCACTCTGCGGTCATCCTTCTCGACCCATACGGAACTGTGGTAGGTATTTGCCTTCTGTATAAAGAAGGTAGCAGGTCTTGCGTGAAGACCGATATTATTAGTTACTGTAACAGCTTTCTTAACCATAAAATGCTCCTATTCATAGACGTATATATAAATGACTTTTATCAAATTAACACTCTTGATAATAGTATATCAAATATTTCGACTAAAATCAATAGTAATTCTTTATGCACATTTAATAAAAATATATCATTTTTAGGGCTTTTATTCACAATATATATACAAAAAACTGCATTATTAACCAAAAAGCCCGACTTTTTTCAAAAATCATTTACAAATATTTTTATTCAGAGGTCATTTTTATATCGGTAACGGTCACCGTAAGGGTCACAAGCTCGGTCTTTATCTGTATATCCTGCCCTGCCGCGATATATCTCGTGCCGTTGACACAGAAGCCTCCGTCCACAGTATACGCGCCCTGACATTCTATTCTTCCCTTAGCGTCTATCTTAGAATCGTCGGTCGGATAGAAGACCTCTACAACGTTTCCCGCAGAGTCAGTAAAAAGCTCAGCGGCGGGAGTAATGGTCAATACGCTCTTATTCTCCGATTCTCCGACAAGTGTTCCAAAGCTCTCTCCCGTATCTCCGAAGAAGACCTTATCCCCTACCTGCACAAAGGTCGGGGTGGTATATCTTACGTTCTTGACCGAAAAAGATACGGTATAGGTATCAAGAGTTTTATTCTCGGCAAAGCGCTCTACTATATTGAATCTAAAATAAGCACCGAGAACGACCGCGATAAGCAATATGATCACGATGGCATCTACAACGTTGAAATGAGTGTCTTTTTTATTAGTCTGATTAAAATCTCTTCTTGCCATATCTGCCGCCTCCTCAATCGTTCTCTGCTACAAGCACGTCGATACAATATCCCTCACCCGCATAATCGGGAAAACGCAGGGCCATTTTTTCGCCAACTGCTATTCTCTTGTCTCTTACCGCATACCCTTCGCCGCTCTCATAGGTAGCCTCGACCGTTATAGTAACGAGAAGATTATATCTGTCGGGATAGGTAGCGACAATGCCCGTGCCTGTCGATTCGCTATATTTAAGCTCTGTGTAATTCGTGCTTGCATCGACTGCCGCGACCTTGCCCAGAGAAAATTTCGATACCGAATCCACCACGTTGTCGTATTCCTTTATCTTATCAACGAAGCTTTGATCCACGTTGGTAAATTCAACGGTATACTGTACCGTAACGTTCTCCTTTTTCAAACGCTCGCCGAACAAGGAAAGCGGAGTGAATATATTTATCACTATCGCCGCAAGAAGCAACACAGCAAGAATAATAAGAAGATCTATAAAGTTAAATTTTCTGCTCTGCTTTTTGCCTTTGGAGTTCTCCGAAAGCGATGATTTATTTGTCTTTGTCATATAAGATCTCTCCTTTGCGTGAAATCATGTCATTCTATATCTATCTGGGCGCTCTCGCACTCGTTTACCGTTCTGAGAGTTTCTCGCTCTGTGCGGTCATCGGCAACTCGCACCGCGGCACAGGAGAGGGCGATCATTACCCAGAACAAGAAGAATATTCTGTAATTATACCAAGGGTAATCGAACATTCCTATTACCATCGAGGCAAAAAATGCCGAGAAGGCTGCGCCTATGATACCCGAAAATTCAGAAGGCTTACAGTTCTTCAAATACTGAAGATTCTTCTGAGAGAAGACCACAAGAACAAAAAGAAATACGAGCAGTCCCCCTATACCCATTCCAAAGAGTATCTGCAAAAACAGATTGTGACTGTGCTCAGCAGCCTCTATTCCCGCATAAGCGTATTGCGGATAAACTGCGGAGAAGGCTGAATTTCCGTATCCGACCCCGCTCCAGAAATTGTCGAGGACTGCGTTAAGCGTTCCCTTCCAGGTATAAACTCTGTAAAAGGTCGACGAATCCGCCATATCTCCTATACTCATAAATCTATCGAGTATATTTTGCGGAAGAACGAAGGGCAAAACGGGGATCGCCAAGCAAAGCCCGAAAATAGCTTTAAGTGCCTTCCTCGATCTTATCATCAAATAAAGAGCCGAGCTTGCCAGAAGCGCGAGCCACGCTCCTCTGCTCCAGGTAAATATTACGCAGGCTACGACCGAGCACGCAGAGATCACTGCAAGCGTCTTTTTGCGGAAGGTGTTTGCCCTGAATATCATATCAAGGACCAACGGAAAGACCATAACGAGATAAAATCCGAGAAGATTGGCATTGTCAAAAAGGGAATCCGTTCTTCCCTTTATGCCAGAAAAATATTCGATGTCAAAGGACTGAATATCAAGCTCGCCGAAGATATACTCAAAAATTCCGACCAAGGATACGATCACCGCCGAGCTGACGAGTGCCATTATACATTTACGTATCCATATCTCTGTCCTCATCATATTGACGATAAGGAAATATATAAGCATAAGCGCCGCGCAAAGCAAGACCTCATTAAGCGATGCTCTGCCGCCTGCCGAGACAGCACCCGAAAGGAGCATAGCCACCATAAAAAGAATTACAGTCACGTCGATAAATTCAAATCGCAGTATTCTCTTTCCTCTTATAAGCTTCATAAGAGTACTCAGAGCCGTTATTCCAACGAATGCCGTAAGCGCTATCGACGGATTCTCGGCAAAGGAGAAGAAGGGCAAAAGAAAGAGCGACATTATCACTCCTATCTCGGGAGTCGATATCACAAGCATCACCGCGACAAAGGCGAGCATAGCTATTATGATATGCAAGGGCTCTACAAGGAAGGTCAAAAATCCTGACAAAGTGCCAAGGATTATAGCCAGATTTGCCTTTAACTTCGATGACTTTGCCGTCACCTCAAAGTTTTCCTTTCTGAAACCGAACGCCCCGCACAAAAGACCGCTCATTATCCTGCTTTTTCCCATCGCCTCTGCCAAGCTTTCCTTCGAAAGAAGCATCGGGATAGATAACAGTATAATTACCGCACCGAAGACTATAAGCTCTGAGGACGCCTCGGGCAGAAAATCGGTAAACTTGAAGACGAAATATGCGAATATCGTGTAAAGTCCGAAGGAAAGGAAATAATTTCCGTATATTTTAAGAGGAGTGCTGATCAAGGCTTTTTTCAACCGATGAGAAAGCCATAAAAAGAAGCTTGACTCAAATCTTGACGACAGTCCGCCTCTGATCTTTCGCACATACTCCGAAGCATCGTTTCCGCCCGCTACGTGATCCTTAAGATAACTGTTTTGAAGTCCCCTTTGACTTGACGAATACGACGTAAACATTCTGCCAAAGAGTCCGTTTTGAAGTCCGTTATATATCCCGTTTACTAATTTATCAAGCAAACTGCCCAAAACGCCCGCAGTAAAATAATAGGACAGCCCGCGTCTTTTCCTCTTCTTACGTCCATCGACGTTCACCTCGGCATTCACCGTCTTATTATCCATATAGCTCCTCCTTTCCTCCTTTATTTTTTGTATCAGATCTTATTATATTTTTCATACAGGTCGGGACGGCGTTCCTTAGTTATCTCTTCTGAACGCTCCTCTCGCCATTTATCTATATTTTCGTGATGTCCCGATATAAGAACGTCGGGAACGCTTACACCGTGAAATTCATACGGTCTTGTGTACTGAGGGTATTCGAGAAGCCCTCCCGAAATACTCTCCTTTTCATAGCATTCTGCGTCCGAGAGGACTCCGTCGACAAGTCTTGCAACGGCGTCGGTCACGATACACGCGGGTATCTCTCCGCCCGTAAGAACGAAATCACCGATAGATATCTCCTCGTCAACTATTTCGTCAATAATACGCTGATCCACGCCCTCGTAATGCCCGCAAAGAATGACCACGTGGTCAAATTTCGCAAGCTCCTTGGCTTTGTCTTGATTAAAAAGGCTACCTCTTGGCGACATATATATCACCTTACGTCGCGCACCCTCGTCAAGCTCTGCCTCTTTTATTATTGCCTCAAAGCAATTATATATCGGCGGTGCCATCATAAGCATACCCTTGCCGCCTCCGTACGGAGTATCGTCGACCCGTCTGTGCTTGTCCTCGCTGAAATCACGGATATTATGACATTTTATCTTTATCGCTCCGCTTTTCTGAGCCCTGCCTATTATACTTTCGCCCAATACGGTCTGCACGAGCTCGGGAAAAAGCGTCATTATGTCAAATCTCATTTTCTACCTCGTCCTTTTAATTGAACATTCCCTCTATCGGGCGGATATATACTCCCTTACCGACCTCGACTCTGTCAACGAATTCGTCAACGACGGGCACCATCACCTCTTCGCCCGAGGCGGTCTTTACCACGTACAAGTCGGACGCTCCTCGGTTGATAACGTCGGAAAGAGTGCCGTAGAGCCTTCCGCTGTCGGCATCTATAACGTCACAGCCGATTATGTCGGCAATAAAATATTCTCCCTTTTTGAGCTTGAAATCGGCGCGCGCAGCGTACACAACGGTGTTTTTGAGCGCCATAGCCTCGTCCATATCGGTAAGCTCTGCAAGCTCAAATATTACGTACTGCTTAAATACAGATGCCTTTTTGACCTTGTATTCACAGTACTCGCCCGCCTTATTTATATATACTCGCTTAAAGCCCGCAAGAACGTCGGGAGTATCACACCACGATTCAAGCTTTACTGCCCCGCGACAGCCGTGAGTATTTATTATTTTACCGCACTCAATATAGCCTTCTTTTTTCATTATTCCTCACTGTTAATTATTATCTCAATTACTTTTTCGTATTCCAAAGAGCCATTACCTGCTCGGCGCAGTCTGCCATATTTTTCTTGGCATTCCCGACGTTCATCGCCTCGTCAAGCGTACAAGCTCCCCTGACTATCGGGAATATAGCGTCTATTCCGTGCTTGTTGCAGACAGAAGCGTCGCGGGTAACACAGCCCGAGAACGCGATAACCGGCTTCGAATACTTCTTTGCAAGCCCGGCGATCCCTATCGGAGCTTTTCCCATAACGGTCTGCGCGTCGATCCTGCCCTCTCCCGTTATAACGAGGTCGGCGTCCTTTATTGCTTCCTCTATGCCTATACTGTCAAGGATAAGCTCAATACCCGACTGCAATCGTCCGCCAAGATAGGACATAAAGGCAAATCCAAGTCCGCCTGCCGCACCCGCCCCCTCGGCGTTCATATCGGCATCTTTATATTTTTGCACAGTAAGCTCGGCATAATGCGCCATAGCCTTATCCATTATCGGTATCTCCTCGGGTCTTGCGCCTTTCTGAGGAGAGAATATAGCACTGCAGCCCTGCTCACCGCAAAGAGGATTCTTTACGTCGCAGGCTATTCTGAAACGGCACTCGCGAAGCTCGGGCAGGACCTTATCGTCCTTTATCTCGGCTATCATCGAGAGTGCCTTTGCGCCAAAAGGCACGGGGCTTCCGTCTTTATCAAGGAACTCAAAGCCAAGAGCCTCAAGCATTCCTATGCCGCCGTCATTGGTCGCGCTTCCGCCAATTCCTATAATAAAGCTTCTGCAGCCCGACAGAACAGCGTCCTTTATCATCTGTCCTACGCCAAAGGTCGTCGTATCCATAGGAGAAAGCTCCTCGCGAGAAATAAGCGCAATTCCCGATGCCGCCGCCATTTCCATCACGGCAGTATCTCCTATTATTCCGTATTGAGCATATATCTCTCTGCCCAAAGGATCTTTTACCTTCACACTTTTAAGAGAGCCTCCAAGTCCGGCGGTAAGTGCCTCAACCGTTCCCTCTCCGCCGTCTGCTATCGGTTTTATTACTATATCCGCCTCGGGCACTATCCGTTTTATACCTTCGGCAGCAGCTCTGCCCGCTTCAAGTGAGGTCATACTGCCCTTAAATGAATCAATAGCTATAACGATCTTCACGAAAGCAACCTCCGCCTACAAACACATATTCAATATAATTATATCACATAGAAAAATTTTTTTCAACACTTTCGATTATTTTTTCACCATTACTTAACTAATATTGAAATATTTACAAATTATTGTTGCATTTATCGTGAAAATGTGGTATTATAAATTAAATATTTTTTTGGAGGATCAAAATGGGACAGTACGGAAGCATTATTATTATAGTTCTTATGTTCGTAGTTCTCTACTTCTTGATGATAAGACCTCAGAAGAAGCAGCAAAAGGCTGTAGACGAGATGAGAAACAATCTTCAAGTAGGTGACGAGATTACTACCATCGGCGGTATAATA
>JAZNES010000017.1:0-6078 GCA_045588755.1 Eubacteriales bacterium
TAAAACGGGGAGCTTTGTAGGGGGAGATCGTTGTGTCCGTTCACTTGTTGTTCAAATTTTGAACAAACCGAAGGTTTGATTTATCGGTGCGATTGATAAATAAAAATATATTTCGCGAACATCCCCCAAGGCGTCATCCTGAGCGGATGCGAACTTTTGTGACTGAGCGTCGGAAGGTCGACGCGAAGAAGCAAAAGCGCGAAGCGGGATCTACGTTGGTTTTTTGCTGTCCTGCTTATCGTTTGTTGCTTTTTTAATGTTACAAACGCAAAGAAAGGTATCAGAACTCGTTAATAGATCCCTGCGCATAAATGCACAGGTTTAGGCTCGACTCGTGTTTGCTTTGCAACCCTCTCTCGCCAAAACTTCGACTCCGCTTAGGATGACAGGCAGAGGTAAGACTTCAAATTTTGAGCAAACCGAGCTTGCGAGGTTTGATTTATCGGTGCGAAAAATAGGGAGATAAATTAAATTATACGCTGGTAGGGGAGGGGCTTGCTCCTCCCGCAACGATGAGATTGAAATTATAATCGAAAAGCCTTATAATTTAACGGTTCTGCCTTTATAAAAATCAATTTATTTCCTTTCTCTTTCGGGAGGAGCAAGCCCCTCCCCTACCGAGATTTCATAATTGATTTTACATATTCGCAACGGTTCGACAAATCCCAATTTATCAAACAATATTCTTTTATGCCCGTTGTGAGCACGGAGAGCGGAGCAAGGGCTGCGGGAGCAAAAAATAATAGTTTGAAAGTTTTTGAAGAGGGTGCGGGGGAAACTTTTTTCAAAAAGTTTCCCCCGCAAAAACCTTTAACACAAACAAACTAACTATTTCACCGAGAATATTGCCGCTTCTTTGCCTTTTTTCTCTTTTTTGAGGACACCTGCGGCGACAAGGCCGCCGAGGGCGAGGTAGGCGCGTCTGCCGCGTATTGCCGTTGCCCGCGTAAAGTCGGTGGCGGTAAAGCCCTCGTTCGATTCAGATAAGGCATCTGGCAAAAGGGAGGCAAAATCCTCGGTGGTTTCAAGCGAGATTATCCCTTCAAGCGTTATAGGAAAGAGCTCGCTATCCCTTTTTCCGCTCTTGCGGTAGCGGTGTATCTCGTCGGAGTATCTGTGCTCCTCGGCCGCGATCATATAGATATCAAAGCAGAGCCTTGGATTTTTGAGATATTCGGAAAGATATATAAGCTCGGGTAAGATCTTTGCAGGCGTTTGCTTTGCGCTCGACATACGCGAACGAAGGACCTCTCCCGAGTCTTTATCGATACGGACTATCCTCCTCTTTGTGATTATCGGATATATCACCCTTATCTCGCTCTCTCCCGCCTCAAGATATGAGGCTATTTTCCTCGTAAGAGGGAAGAAGCTGCCCGTTTGTATCTCGTAAACGATGCCCTCTCTATAGACATCGGCGACCGACGAGCCGACCTTCACTTCAAAGCAGGACTCGTCCTCGGTGATAAATCTTTTTATCGCGCGGTGTATCCGCTTTTCGTTATATGTGCCGATAGACGCGCCCTCGTTTGAGGACGGCAGGGCAAGAGAGGCGCAGATACCCTCAAAGCGAGAAATATCCTCCTCTGAAAGTCGCCTTATCACGTCGCTACCCCCGCGAACTGATTCTTGTAAAGGGTGTAATATTCTCCCTTTTTCGCAAGAAGCTCCTCGTGGTCGCCCTCTTCGGCGATAACGCCGTCGCGAAGCACTACTATCTTATCGGCATCGCGTATCGTTGAAAGGCGGTGCGCGATAATGAGCGAGGTGCGCCCCTTCATAAGCGCGAGCATTGCTTCCTGAATGTGCATCTCGGTCCTGGTATCAACGTTTGAGGTCGCCTCGTCGAGAATGAGGATCTTCGGATCGGCAAGAACGGCTCTTGCGATAGCGAGGAGCTGACGCTGTCCTTGCGACAGATCGCTTCCCGACTCGGAAAGCACCGTGTCATAGCCCTCGGGCAGTCTTTCTATGAATTCATCTGCCCTCGCAAGCCTTGCCGCCGCGCGCATTTCGTCATCGGTGGCCTTGGGCGAGCCGTATTTTATATTGGCGCGTATCGTATCCGAAAAGAGAACTGTATCCTGCAAAACTATCGCGATAGAGCGACGCAGGTCCTTCTTGGGAAATTCGGTGATATCGGTTCCGTCTATCGTTATCTTGCCGCCGTCAAGCTCGTAAAATCTCGTCAGAAGATTTACCACAGTCGTCTTTCCCGAGCCCGTCGCGCCGACGATGGCGACTCTCTCGCCCGCGCCTACCGAGAGGTCAAGTCCGCGAAGGACCTTATTTTCTCCCGTATATGAGAAATCTATCTTTGAAAATTCAACGTCGCCCTTTATCTTGTCCTCGTCAAGAGTCTTCTGACCCTCGTCTATCTCCTCGGCTCTGTCCATTATCTCGAAAAGTCTCTCAGCACCCGCAAGGGCGGTAAGTATTGCCGCGTATTGATTGGCTATCTCGTTTACGGGACGCGAGAATTTCTTCGAATACTGGAGCATAGATTGGATATTTCCCGGTGTCAGACCTCTTACGAGATTTGAGGGGTTGAGAATGAAAAATCCTCCGAGCACCGCGATAAGAAGATATTGCAGATTGCCGAGAAAATTCATACAAGGACCCATGATAGAGCCCCAGACCTTCGCTTTAATACTGCACTTGCGAAGCTCTGCGCTGTTCTTTGCGAAGCTCTCAAGGGCATCTTTCTCCTTACCGTAGGCAACCACGGTCTTATAGGAGGTCACCATCTCCTCTATCTGAGAGTTGAGTCCGCCGAGTATCTTTTGCTGTCTTACGAAATATTTTCTCATAAATTTCGAAAGTGTCGTAGTTACGAATACGGTAAGCGGTATGGTAAGGCATACTACGAGCGCGATTATCCAGTTGTAGTACAGCATCATAACGAGCGCGCCGCTAAGGGTAAGAACGCTCGAGATAAGTGAAGCTATAGAGCCCGATACGGCGTCCGAGACGTGCGAGACGTCGTTGGTCATTCTCGACATTATATCGCCGTGGCGGTGGTTATCGGTATATTTTATCGGAAGGCGCGATATCTTTGAAAAGAGGTCGTTTCTCATAAAGTAGACGGTGCGGAGCGAGAGCTTTGCCGCAATTCTGCCATGCAGATAGTGAAGCGCCGCGCTTGCTATCATGAGCGCTCCCATTATCACAAGAAAGGTACACATAGCGGGGAAGTCAACGGTGAGCTTTCCGTCAACGAGCTTTATGGTATCTATCGCCGCGCCCTGAAGAGCGGGGCTTGCAAGCTCGGCAAGGGTAGCAAGACCCATTACGCCGAGAAGGAGAACAAGAAGGAGCTTGTTCTTGCCTATATATTTGAGCAGGCGAAGGATAGTCTTTTTTGCGTTTTTGGGCTTTTCCTTATTTATGCGGGCGTTCATCATTCTTCCGCCGCCCCCTCCTCTGCCCATACGTATGACGGGAGGATTCTGAGAGGGAGGACCCTGACGGTTATTATTCATATCAAAGCACCTCCGTTCTTGTTCTGGGAATCGTAGATATCGCGGTAGGTCGCGCTCGATGCCATAAGCTCGTCGTGAGTACCGACGTCGACGATCGTGCCGTTCTCAAGAACTGCTATTCGGTCGGCGTCCTTAACGCTGGCGATCCTTTGCGCTATCATAATGACTGTCGTATCGGCAAGCCTTTGGCGAAGCGCCTTTTTGAGCTTTGCCTCGGTATTGAGGTCAAGGGCTGAGGTGCTGTCGTCAAGGATAAGTATCTCGGGTCGTCTTACAAGGGCGCGGGCTATCGAGAGCCTTTGCTTCTGACCGCCCGAAAGGGAAGTACCCTTCTCGGAGATGAGGGTGTCGTAGCTCTCAGGCATCGAGGATATGAACTCGTCTGCCTGAGCGACCTCTGCCGCTCCCTTTACCTCCTCGTCGGAGGCGTCGGGCTTGCCCCAGCGGATATTTGAAGAAACGCTCTCCGAGAAGAGCTCGCTCTTCTGCATAACGAAGGCGATACGGCTGCGCAGCGAAGAGAGCTCAAGCTCCTTTATAGGCGTTCCGTTTATAAGTATCTCGCCCTCGGTGACGTCGTAAAATCTCGGGATAAGGCTGACAAGAGTCGTTTTTCCACAGCCCGTCGCGCCGATTATGGCAAGCGTTTCGCCCTTCTTTACGTCAAGATCTATATCGTGAAGGACAGAAAGCCCCGAGGTGTTCGGATAACTGAAGGAAACTCCGCGCATAGAGATAGCGAGCTCGCCATCACCGAGATCAAGAGAGCCTCCCTTTATAACGGGCTCTGAGGAAAGAACCTCTTCAACTCTCTTTGCCGAGGAGATGGCTCTCGATATCGACTGAAAGATGTGGCTGAGCATCATTACCGACATAAGCACCTGAGTGATATAGGTTATAGCCGCCATTATCGAGCCCGTCGACATACCGACGTCAGCACCGATGCGGATAGTATTTCCGCCGATAAGGATAACGGCGATTATCGAGAGCTGCATAACTACGGTAAGTACGGGGTGGATAGTCGCGATTATCTTCTGAACGCGGTAGTTTGTCTGCATAAGCTCCTCGTTAGCCTTGCGGAAGCGCTCGTATTCGTGCTCCTCCATAACGTAAGCCTTGACGACTCTCGCGCCGCTTACGTTCTCCTGAACGACGGTGTTTACCCTGTCAAGATTTTTCTGCACCTTTGAGTAAAGAGGAACTGCGCGGGAGAGAACGGCGACGAGCGTGATGACCATTATCGGCAGTCCGCAGACAAGGATAAGACCGAAGCTTGCCTGCATCGAAAGGAGCATCACGATGCCTCCGATAAGGAACATAGGCGAGCGGACGACCATACGCAAAAGCATACCGACAAATTCGGTGATAAGGGTTATATCGTTTGTCATTCTCGTTATAAGCGAGCCCGTTGTGAACTTATCGGTCTGCTCGATCGAAAGCGACATTACCTTCTCGTACGCCGCGCAGCGAAGGTCGTTTCCAAGACCCTGCGACGCCTTTGAGGAGAAGTAGGCACAGCTTACGCCAAAGACTCCCCCGACGAGCACCGTCAGGAGCATAAGCACACCGAAGGTTATTATAAGCGTCAGCGAGCCGTATTCTCTGTCGGCAAAAAGCAGCTTCATTATGGCGTTTGCCCAAGGAATTTCGGCGATAGTCTTTTCGTGAGTTATGCCGCAGTCGACGATAACGCTCATGTATCTGGGCAAAAGAAGATCGGCAAGGACCTCTCCTATCATAAGAAGGGGAGAGATTATCGCCGCGAAGCGATAGGGCTTCAAAAATTTGAGGATCTTTTTCATCTTGACTTCTCCTCCTTTTGCTTCAAAACGTTATCGCGAAGCCTTGTCAGAAGCGACATAAGAAGTGCTTCCTCACTCTCGTCAAAGCCGCACAGAGAGAGGCGGGTCATCTCCTTTATCCTCTCGATATTTTCAAGGTCGATAGCTCTTCCTGCGTCGGTAAGATAAACTCGGACAGCGCGAAGGTCCTTTTCGTCGGGCACTCGCCGAACTATCCCCTCGGCTTCCATCTTTTTAAGTATCGCGCTTACCGTGGGTGCTTTGAGATGAGTAGCCCTTACAAGCTCAAGCTGAGTCGTTCCGTCGCCTATTGCAAGGAAGGAAAGAACGAGCATCGCCCCGGGCTGAGTCATTACGCCCTCGGAGTTTCGGCTTTCTCGTAAGGTAGCGCGAAACAGACGGGATATTTCGTTGCAGAGCTTTATCGGGCTGTCGCTCAGCTCCTTGCGCAGCGGCAAAGGAGAGGGCTGAAGCGAAAAATCTTTTTTCATGATCATATACCTCTGAAAAACAAAAATTAGTTAGTTTTCTAACTAATTTTATCACGATATATAAGTAAAGTCAACAATTTTTTGTCTTGTCGGCAAATTTTTCATTTCTTGACTCAGTTGCAGGCTTTTTTGAAGGCTCAAAGCTTGCTTTTTTCCTCATAACAAAAAAATTACCTCTTTGATTTAATATTGTTACTTATCAAAAAAGCAATCGCGGAGAAAGATAATATTGCGAAGAAAAAAGATGTCATATAAATTTGAATTTCAATAAATTGGGATTTATCGAATAGACAAAGGAAACGCGAC
>JAZNES010000018.1:0-3027 GCA_045588755.1 Eubacteriales bacterium
ACAGTAAGCCTTGTCGGCGGTGGAATAAATCCGCTCCCCGGTGAAGTTTCACTTTCTCACAACGGTGTGCTTTTCCTTGATGAGCTTCCGGAATTTCCGTAAGCCGTCACAGACGCGCTTCGCCAGCCCGTTGAGGACAGAAAAGTAACTATAACCCGCGCTAACGGACGGGTTACTTATCCTTGCTCGTTTATGCTCGTTGGCGCTATGAACCCCTGCAGATGCGGATATTTTGGACATCCGACTCAAAAATGCACCTGCTCCCCAAATGACGTCAAGCGATACATATCGAAGATAAGCGGTCCTATGCTCGACAGAATAGATATACAGATAGAGCTTCCCTCCCTCTCATACGAGGAGATAAACTCAAAGACGGAGCCTGCCGAGAGCTCGGCAGAGATACGCGCGCGAGTCGAAAGAGCAAGAGCGTTTGCAAGGGCAAGAATGACCGCCGACTCAAAGGTATTCTGCAACGCGCAGCTCGATGCCGCCGATATAAGAAAATACTGTGTGACCGACACAGCCGCCGATGCCCTTCTCCGCTCGGCATACGACAGAATGGGAATGTCGGTAAGAGGCCACGACAGAATAATGAGAGTGGCGCGTACGATAGCCGACCTTGACGGCTGTGAGATAATCGGAGCAAAGCACATTGCCGAGGCTATTCAGTACAGAAGCCTTGATAAAAAATATTGGAACTGATAAAGGAAATGCTTATGAACTTAAAGGATCTAACGATAGAGCTCTCGTCGATAATGTCGATATCGGGCTATGAGGCAGAGAACTCTGACGCGCTTCGCGCCATTGCCGAAGGGTATTTTGACGAATACAGATGTGATGCCGTGGGAAATCACCTCTTTATAAAGCGCGCAAAGAAAGAAAATGCTCCCACAATACTCGTCGATACACACTTTGACGAGATAGGAATGATAGTTACCGATATAAAGGAGGGCGGCTTCCTCAAGGTCGCGTCTGTCGGTGGGCTCGACCCGTCGATAATGCAGGCGGCAGAGGTAAGCATATACGGTAAGAGAACTATTCACGGAATAGTCGGCTCTACCCCTCCACATCTTCTCACTCCCGAGGCAGCAAAGAAGCTCAAAAAGATAGACGAGCTTATAATTGATACGGGATATACCAAGGAAGAGCTCGAGGAGATAGTAAGGCTCGGAACTCCCGTCGGCTTTGCTCCTACCTACCGAGAGCTCCTCGGAGAGAGGATAGCGGGTAAGTCCTTTGACGATAAGGCCTGCACAGCAGCGGCGATATATGCCCTCTCGAAGCTTGACGCAGAGGAGCTTGCGGGCGACGTATATCTTCTTCTCTCGGCCCACGAGGAGACCGACAGAGGCGGAGGAGTAGTCGCGGCGGCCTTTGGAATCGAGCCCGATTACGCCCTTGTAGCCGACGTCAATTTCGCAAGTGTGCCCGACACCGAAAAGAGAGATACCGTCGATATGGGAAGCGGCGTATCTCTTACAATGTCGGCAATAACCGACCGTCGTCTGACAAAAATGGTGGCCGAGCTTTGCGACGAAAAGGAGATAAAATACAAAAAAGTGGCAGTTCCCTCTCATACGGGAACGAACTCGGCGGCTCTCAACCTCGTCGGACGCGGCGTGCCGCTTGTCGATATAGGTCTTCCCCTTAAGAATATGCACACCTATACCGAGATAGTCGATACCGCCGACAGCGAGGCTCTCGCAAGACTGATATCGGCCTTCGTGTGCTCGGAGAAAATTGCGGAGGTGTTCGGAAAATGAAAAAGATAATAGATTCAAACGAGCTTATGCGCGCCCTTTGCGACACCTTCGGCCCGAGCGGCTGTGAGGACGCGGTGGCTGATCTTATCGAAGAACAGATAAAGGACACGGGAGCCGAGCTTCACCGCGACAGGCTTGGAAATCTTATCGCGCGTATGCACTTCGGCGACAGAAAGAAGATCATGCTCTCGGCTCATATGGACGAGGTAGGATTTATGGTAAGCGAGATAACCGAGGAAGGATATCTCAAATTCTCGAACGTCGGAGGAATATCTCCCACCGTACTTTCGGGACGCCACGTAGTCCTTGAGACAGATAACGGATACCTGAACGGAGTTATAGCCTCGAAGGCGATACATCAGAAATCAAGAGAGGAAAGAGAGACTCCCACAAAGGTAAGCGCACTCTTTATAGATATAGGAGCAAAGGACGCCGACGAGGCAAAGAAATATGCTGACGTCGGAAGCTTTGCGACCTTTATGCCGAACTACAAGCGCTTTGGCAAGGACGATACCCTCATCGCCGCAAAGGCGCTCGACGACAGACTCGGCTGCGCCCTTCTTATCGAGGTCATGAGAAGGCTCAAGGAGGAGGCTCCCGCAGGGCTTGACCTCGACCTTTATTTCTGCTTCACCGTTCGCGAGGAGATAGGCCTTTCGGGCGCAGAGGTGGCGGCAAACGTCATCGCTCCCGATTATGCTATCGTTCTTGAAACAACGGCAGTAGCCGACCTTTGCGATGTACCCGAATGCTCGCAGGTGGCAAAGCTCGGTGAGGGCGGTGCGATCTCGCTTATGGACCGTTCGACGATATATGATCCCGAATTTGTGAATATCGCGCTCGATATCGCAAAGGAGAAGGACATAAAGGCTCAGGTCAAAAAATACGTTTCGGGCGGCAATGACTCGGGACATATCCACAAGAGCGGAGTCGGCGTTAAAACGCTTGCGCTTTCCGCCCCGACAAGATACCTGCACTCCCCCGTATGTGTGGCCGATTGGCGCGATTACGAGGCAATGCGTGAATTAGTATATCAAATGATAATAACAGGGAGATTGAAATAAAATGGTAAATAATCTTAAAGCACTTATGCTCACGCCCTCGATATCGGGACGTGAGGGCGCAGTATCGGAAAAGATACGCGAGATGATAGCACCTCTTACCGACGAGGTAATGACCGATAACCTCGGCAACCTTATAGCCGTCAAGAAAGGCAGCGCGAAGGACGCAAAAAGAATAATGCTCTGCGCTCATATGGACGAGA
>JAZNES010000019.1:0-9054 GCA_045588755.1 Eubacteriales bacterium
CCTTGCGTTCATGTTTTACTATCTTTATCGCTTTATCCGCGATCGACGCGCAGGTAAGCTGGCTCTTGGTCTGCTTATTATAGTAGCGCTTTTCGTTATGAGTTCGGCGTTCAATATGTATGCTCTTGAATACATACTTCAGAACTTCTATCAGGTAGGACTTATTGCGATCCTGATAGTTTTCCAGCCCGAGCTTAGAGCAGCGCTTGAAAAGGTTGGAGGCACGTCATTTTTGGGTCTTAAGGGAATTACATCCGATCCGAGCATATCGGCAAATAACGAAAAGATAGACGCGATATGTACTGCTGTAAGCGATATGGCAAGAGATAAGGTCGGAGCTCTTATAGTTATCGAACGCACCACAAAGCTTGGAGAATATATAAAATCGGGAGTAATAGTTGACTCTGTAATATCCCCGTCGATACTTAAAAATCTTTTCTTCAACAAAGCCCCCTTGCACGACGGAGCCGTCATAATCAGAGAGAACCGTGTTTGCGCGGCGGGATGCTTTTTGCCTCTTTCTACGAATGAAGATATCGACATAGACCTTGGCACCCGTCACAGAGCGGCACTCGGTCTTTCCGAGATAAGTGATGCTATCGTGATCGTTGTCTCCGAGGAAACGGGAAGCATTTCGATGGCTAAGGACGGAAATCTTAGCCGCGGTTACAATTACAGCTCACTTAAACAGGAGCTTAACACTCTTCTTGCCCAACATGCTCAGATCGAGTATTTGAAGAAGCACCATAAAAATAAGAAATAACACCGAAGGAGGCATCGTATGGAATATAAAAACCAATCTGTTGCTGAAAACACAGATGAGCAGAAGCAACAAAAAAAGAATAAGAGAATCAATATTTTAGCCTTTGTCGGTTGTCTTGTATTGGCATTCTTTATTTGGGTATACGTAATGAATATAAAAATGACCGACAATACCAAGATATTTTCTATAAGCCTTGATATAAGAGAGCAGAAGACTCTTTACGAAAGAACCGAGTATTCGGTCTTTGAAGGACACGACGATATGGTCAAGATAACAGTTCAGGGTACGAAGGCAGACCTTCAGAAGTATTCTGATAAGGATTTCAAGGCGTACGTTGACGTTTCTTCGGTAGACGAGGCAGGCGTAACTCCTCTTAATATCGTAGTTGAATCGCCAAGCGTTTTGCTCACCGTTGTATCTATCGATCCCGTTATTGCCAACGTTATGATAGATGAAACGGTAAGAGATAAATCTATAAGTCTTGTGTCACTTCCAAAGGATCTTGATCAAAAAATAAAGCTTGTTACAAGTCAGAGCACTATAAACGTAAGCGGACCTAAATCGTATGTCGACAAGATAGTGGTAGCTAAGCTCTTTGTAAATGCTACCGAAAGCGATATAGGCGCTGAGTATAAAACTTTTGTCGACGTTATATTCTACGACGATAAGGACAATCCTGTGTCGTCATCATATTTGACGTACGATCTGGAGGGCATTGCGGTAACTGTTACCGAGATGACGGAATAAAAAATTATTATTGCATTTTTTACATCGGGCTGTTGCGGTGTGACAGCCCGTGTATGTTTGATTATTTAACTAAGAGGAAATTATGATACAAAGCAACAGAAAGAGAGTGTGGTCACAAGCCTTTGAATATGGCGAAAAAGCAAGTGACAAGGTCGTTTCGGATATCTCTCGCGAATTGAATATCCCGCAGATCCTTGCGATTTTGCTCTATAACAGAGGTTATCGCACGGCAGAAGAGGCAAAAAGATTTATTTGCTTTGAGTCGAGCGATCTGCACGATCCTTACTTGCTTGACGATATGGACAAGGCGGTAGAGCGCATTGAAAGGGCATTAGCCCAAAATGAAAAAATATATATTTACGGAGACTATGACGTTGATGGGGTTACTTCTGCAAGCGTGCTGTACCTATATTTGCTTTCTAAGGGAGCTGACGTAAATATAAAGATACCCAAAAGAGACAGTGAGGGATACGGCGTTTCCTGCGAATCCCTGAAGGCTATGGCTGACGAGGGGACTACTCTCGTTATCACCGTTGATACAGGTATTACGGCGTGCGAGGAAGTACAGTATGCTAAATCTATAGGTATCGATTTTGTGGTCACAGACCACCACGAATGTAAGGCAGAGCTGCCCGAAGCGGTAGCTGTTGTAAACCCACACAGAGCCGACAGTAAATATTCATTTAAGGAGCTCGCGGGTGTAGGCGTGGTGTTTAAGCTGGTCTGCGCCTATGAGATAATGCTCTGCAGAAAAAAAGGTGAACCCGAAATTGAGGGAGTGCGCAGAGTATGCTATGAATATGCAGACTTGGCGGCAATAGGTACTATCGCTGACGTAATGCCTCTTATTGATGAAAACCGTTTGATAGTTCGTCTTGGTCTTAAACAGATCGCGAATACCAAAAGGCAGGGACTTACCGCGCTTATAGATGCGGCAGCAGCGGGAAGATCATCATATGATTCTCAGTCTGTCAAAAAGAAGAAGATAACGTCTAACTTCATAGGATATACGATAGCTCCGAGAATAAATGCCGCTGGAAGAATAAGTGATGCGATGATCGCTGTCAGACTTTTGCTCTGTGATGATCCCGAGGCAGCAAAGCGCGCAGCACAAGAGCTTTGCGACATCAACTATGCGCGTCAGCTCGAGGAAAACAGAATTGCCGAACAGGCGTATGCAATGATCGAAGAAAATGATCTTGCCAAAGACAATAAGGTAATAGTTTTGGCTGACAACGCATGGCAGCAGGGAATAATCGGAATAGTTTCGTCAAGAATTACCGAGAAATACGGTTTGCCCTCGATACTTATATCATTCTCCGCATCATATGATGGTGTTGAGCTTGGAACAGATGTGGGTAAGGGCTCGGGCAGAAGTATTAAGGGAATGAATCTTGTTGAGGCTCTCGGATATTGTGGAGAGGATCTTATAAGATTCGGAGGACACGAGCTCGCTGCAGGGCTTACCATTCAAAGATGCCAGATAGATGATTTCAGAAGGAAGATCAACGAGTATGCTGAGAGGACGTTGTCTTCGAAAAGCTTCGATATAAGTCTTACGGCTGATTGCGAGATCGAAATGAAGGATCTGACCATGGATTTTGCTCATAGCTTATCCTTGCTCGAACCCTACGGTGTCGGAAATCCTTCACCTGCCTTTATACTGCGTAGCGTTAAGGTTGAAAAGATAATGCCTATCGGAGCAGGAAAGCATAGTAAGCTTTTGATAAGCAAAGACGGAATATCTTTGTATGCGATGTATTTTGGAAAGGGAGTTTGTGAGCTTGGATTTGAAGTGGGCGACAGTATCGACCTGCTTTTCAACGTTGATATAAACGATTTCAAAAACGTAAAAACAGTTCAGCTTATAGTGGAAGACGCTGAGATATCGAGAGAGTTCAAAAATCTCGTTGAAACTCAGAAGGAAAGGTATGAACAGATACGCGCCGGCGACAAGTTCGATGAAGAGGAAGATATAGTTCCCACGCGTGCGGATTTCGTTAAGGTGTATACTATCCTTCGTAAAGAATATAACAGCGGTTCGGCACTTCTTGACGAGGAGACGCTTTTCAAAATGCTGAATTCAAATCAAGACGATAAAGTAAATTACATAAAAATGAGATATATGTTACGTATTCTCAATGAATTGCAGATATGCAATATTACGAGTCTTGACGGAAATATATTCAAATTTGACGTTCCTTTTTCGGCATCAAAAACGAATATAGAGAAATCGTCGATACTCAAAAAGTTAAAGAGTCAATGCAGAAGATAGACGTGGATTTATCCACCAATATCTTAGTTAGAGGGTGTGTTTATGACAAATATAGAAAACACAGATGTAAATAGATTACTTGAGATCTTGCGGGCGACCGAGAAAAAGTACGACATTCAGAAAATATTGAATGCGTATAATTATGCCAAGGATCTGCATGACGGTCAGTTCAGAGTGAGTGGTGAACCCTATATTTCCCATCCGCTTGCTGTTGCCGAGATCGTTGCGGGCCTTGAGCTTGATACTGATTCTATATGTGCCGCTCTTCTTCACGATACCGTAGAGGATTGCTCTGACAGGACAGACCTCGTTTCCATCGAGAAGCAGTTCGGTGCAGACGTAGCGCTTCTCGTTGACGGTCTCACCAAAATGATACAGCTCAATATTGAGGATAAAGAAGAGGTGCATATTGAGAACCTGCGCAAAATGCTCCTCGCTATGTCAAAGGACGTAAGAGTTATATTTATAAAGCTCTGCGACCGCTTGCACAATATGAGAACACTTGGAGTAAAGCCCGATGTAAAGAGAAGAAAGACGGCTCTTGAGACTATGCAGGTGTATGCTCCGCTTGCTCATAGATTGGGTATGCAAAAGATAAAGCACGAGCTTGAGAATCTCGGACTTTCATATCTTGACCCGATAGGATATGAGGAGATAACAAACTATATCGACGAGAAATACGGTGAGAACGTAGAATTTATTGAGCATATACGAGGAGCTGTCAAGGCTCGCCTTTTGGAAAACAATATCAACTTTACTCTTGAGGGACGTATAAAATCGGTTTACAGTATATATCGCAAGATGTATACTCAAAATAAGAGCTTTGATGAGATATACGACTTTTACGCTTTGAGAATAATAGTTGATACCGAGCTTGAGTGTTATACGGCACTCGGACTTATCCATGAGATGTTCAAATCCATCCCGGGACGCTTTAAGGATTATATCTCAACGCCTAAGCCTAATTTGTATCAGTCGCTCCATACGACCGTAATAGGTCGTGACGGTATTCCTTTCGAGGTCCAGATAAGAACTCACGATATGCATCATATCGCGGAATACGGTATCGCGGCTCATTGGAAATATAAATCCGGAGAGAAATCGAAGGAAGATATGGACAGAAAGCTTGAATGGATAGCTAAGCTCATCGAGACCGAGGACGATACTAAGGATCCCGATGAATTTATCCACGCCATAAAGACCGATATTTTTCAGGACGAGACCTTTATTTTTACTCCCAAGGGTGACGTTATCGCCTTACCGCAGGGAGCTACCGTTATAGACTTTGCTTACGCTATACATTCGGGCGTAGGTAACGCTATGATAGGCGCAAAGATAAACGGAATGATAGTTCCTATAGACCGCGTGCCGCAAAACGGAGAGATAGTTGAGATATTGACTTCGTCCGCATCAAAGGGACCAAGCCGAGATTGGCTTAAGATAGTAAAGACCAGCGAGGCAAGAACGAAGATACGTTCTTGGTTCAAAAAGGAAAAGAGAAGCGAAAATATCGTTGCTGGTAAAGCAATAATCGATTCCGAGTTCAAGCGCTTTGGAAGAGGCTATACCGAAACGCAAAAGAACGATATAGTTTCAAGCGTCGGACAGCGTGTAGGCTTTGCGAGCGCAGACGATCTTTATAATACACTTGGCTACGGTGGACTTTCGGTATCAAAGATATCCTTAAAGCTCAAAGAGGAATTTGACCGTGTTGTCAAAGCTCCCGAAATCGAGCCTGCCGAAGATGTTTCCGTTGAACAGATAAAGACTATTAAGCCCAAGAATCTAAAATCCAACAGTGGAATCATTGTTGACGGGGAAAGCGGTTGTCTTGTTAAATTTGCCCGTTGCTGTAACCCCTTGCCGGGAGACGATATTATAGGCTTTGTAACTAAAGGTTACGGAGTTTCTATCCATAAGTCTGACTGCCCGCACGCTTTGAGTGGACAGAAGAGCGAGGAGAACGCGTCAAGATGGGTCGAGGCTCATTGGGAAAGCGATGCTTCTACTTTCAATAAGGATATTTATGAGGCGCAGATAAAGGTCTACGTTTACGACAGAATAGGAATTCTTGCTGATATCTCGGTCGCTCTGAGTGATATGAAGGTCTATATCATGCAGATAAATACGACCAGAGATTCCGCAGAGCGCAGTATCGTAAATATGACCATATGCTGTAAAAACGTCGATCACTATCATTCGATAGTATCCAAGCTTAAATCACTTAAGGGTGTGATTGATATATCAAGAGGATTTTCGTAATATTTGAGAGGTGGAAATATGATAGCGGTTCTTCAACGCGTAAAAGAAGCTTGTGTCCGTGTGGACGGCGCTACTGTCGGCTCTTGTAAAAACGGACTTCTCATATTGCTCGGAGTAGCTTCGGGAGACACTGAGGAGGACGTTGTTGCACTTGCTAAAAAGGTGGTAAATTTAAGAATATTCTGCGACGAAAACGATAAGATGAATCTATCACTAAAGGATATCGGAGGAGAGGCTCTGGTAGTATCAAATTTTACGCTGTTGGCAAATTATAAAAAGGGAAACCGTCCTGATTATTTTAATTCAGCACCTCCACAGATGGCAGAAAATCTTTATCTTATGTTTACCGAACTCCTGCGTGCAGAGCTTTCTTCAGTCCAGACCGGTCGCTTCGGAGAGCATATGGAGATAGCTACGCTTTGTGACGGACCCATCACGATAACGCTTGACAGCAACGTATTGCTAAAGAAAACTATTTAAGGACGGTCGTTAAAATGAAAATCGAAATCGAATCTCCAATAAATAAATATTATGTGCAGACCCTGTGTATGATATTTTTCCCGGGTTCGAAATTTAGCGATGCTGATGACGAAGAGGCACCGTATCTTTATCTGAAGACTCTTTCAGATGATATGGGAGTATCTTCCTTTGCTAAAATGTCTTATAACGGAAAAACGATCGAGGCAGAGAAGCGAGCCGAGTATACTCCTGACAGAACTAAGGAGAGAACCTTGAAGCTTGCGGTGGGTCTTGCTGTTTTGGCTTGCGGAGTTGAGCTTTGCGGATACAGACCCGCTTGGGGAATGCTTGTTGGCGTCAGACCCTCAAAGGTGGCGACCGAGATGCTTAATAGCGGAATGAGCAAGACAAAGGTCAAGAAGATACTTACGGGCGATTATCTTGTAATACCTAAGAAAGCAGCTCTTGCAGTAGACGTTGCATTGAATGAGAAGCGGTGTGCAGGCATAATTTCCCCGAAGGACTGCAGTGTGTATATTTCTATACCATTCTGTCCGTCAAGATGCACGTATTGCTCGTTTGTATCATATACTTCAAAAAGGCTACTCTCTTTGATCCCCTCTTACTTAGAGAGATTGCTCAGGGATCTAGAGCTTAATTTCAAGATAATAAACGATCTTGGACTTAATGTAAAAACCGTATATATCGGCGGCGGAACTCCGACAATTCTTGATGCAAAACAGCTTGATATCTTGCTGGCGAAGATAAATTCGCTGACCGATACTTCCTTGCTTGAGGAATTCACCTTGGAATCGGGAAGACCCGATACGATAACGGCAGAGAAGATAGCGATAGCTGAGAGCCACGGAGTTACACGTGTATGCGTAAATCCTCAGACTTTGTGTGACGATATACTTTGCGGAATAGGCAGAAATCATACCGTTGAGGAATTTTACCGTGCTTACGAATTGGCTAAGAACTCAAGCATCAAGACTGTAAACGTCGATCTTATCGCAGGACTTCCGGGAGATAATTTTAAGAGATTTGCTTCTACGATAGACAAAATCATTGAGCTTTCTCCTGAAAATCTTACCGTACATACCTTCTGCGTCAAAAAGTCTGCCGAAATACGTAAGGCTAATTCCAACATATATTCGGCAAGCGATATAGATACGGGAAAATGCGTTGATTACGCGCAGATAAAGGCGAGCCAGAACGCATATTTGCCTTATTATATGTATAGACAAAAGAACTCGGTGGGAAACTATGAAAACGTGGGATTTTGTAAAGAAGGACACGAGGGACTCTATAACGTATATATGATGGAGGAGCTTCATTCAATATTCTCCGTCGGCGCAGGTGCCGTAACAAAATTAGTTGACAACTTAAACGTCGGGGACAAGACAGCAGCAAAAAATATTGTCAGATTGTTTAATCAGAAATATCCCTATGAATATCTTGATGAGGATAAGAGTCAGGATTTTTACAGAGAGGCAATAGATTTTTATAGATCTCACAATATGATCTGACGTCTTGTGTGTGAAACAATGATAAAATATTCGACTTCTGTATTTGAGAACCTTAACGAAGCTAAAAATTTCGTAAAGGAATGCGAAGATGATTTTGAAAGAAGGCTTACCGATATTACTAAAGCGATAAGCAGAGAACCCGATCTGCGTATAATGACCTTGACAGGTCCTACCTGTTCGGGAAAAACGACGGCGGCAAAAAAGCTTGTTGATAGCTTTGCCGAGTGTTCAAAAAGAGTGAATATAATATCTATCGACGATTTTTACTATGACCGTGAAAGGATAGCGGAGATATCAAGGGAAAAGGGAATGGCATCGGTCGATTATGAGTCGGCAAATGCTATTGACCTTGCGGCGTTTGATTTCTTTATAGATGAAATCTTCGATAACGGCAAGAGAGAGGTACACTGTCCTATTTACGATTTCACAAGGGGCGCAAGAAACGGCTTTAGAACTCTTGAATGTACCGAAGACGATATATTCGTTTTTGAAGGGATACAGGCTATATATCCGCAGGTGACCTCACTTCTCGGAAACCACAAATCCGTTGGTATGCTTATATGTGCATTAAGCTCTATTGATGTTGGCGGCAACGTATTCGAGCCTAACGAGATAAGACTTCTTCGCAGACTTGTAAGAGATAATCACTACAGGGCTACTCCTCCGAGTGCGACCTTTGAAATGTGGAAGAACGTCCGTCATAACGAGGACGTTAATATATTCCCGTTTTTGTCCTCTTGCAAATATACCATAGATTCGGTATTTCCTTGTGAGATATCCTTGCTCAAGCCCTATCTCGACGAGATATTGCTTACAGTAGACAAGAAGAGCGAATTTTATGACAAAGCACAGGAGATACTAAAAAAGATATCGGGCATAGAACCCTTACCAAAAGAATTTATTTCAGAGAACTCACTCTATCACGAATTTATATAAATTTCTCTAAAATCCCTCACTTTGTTTCTAAGTGAGGGATTTTAGAAAGATACTCTCATATACATAAATAATATACGGCTACT
>JAZNES010000020.1:0-6414 GCA_045588755.1 Eubacteriales bacterium
GTGTTGTTTATTCAAAAAGCTTGTCTATATCGTTTTTGTTAAAGATTTCCTTCTTGTCGCAGAATTTGCAAAGTACCTCAAGCTCTTCGGGCTTGCCCTCGCTTTTTTGCTCCTCGAGCATCTTATAAAGCTCGTTCTTTCCGAGACTGTGCAGGGCATCTGATACTCTTTGGCGGGAGCAGGTGCATCTGTATTCAACGTCAAGCTCGTCGAAGACGTCAAAGGGAATACCTTCGAGTGCAATCTCGGCAATCTTTTGATTATTATAGCCATTCTCAAAAAGTCTTGATATATTTGCAAGCTTCGGGATATTCTTTTCTATCTGATCTATCGTTTCGGGACTTGCGAAGGGAAGAAGCTGTATAAACACTCCGCCTGCGGCAAGGCAGGAAAGGTCGGTATCAACGAGCACGCCAAGCGCGCAAACGGTCGGTATCTGCTCGCTTTCGGCATAGTATGCGGCTATATCCTCGGCTATCTCTCCGCTTATCAAGGGAATAGAGCCGTTATAAGGCTCATTTGAGCCGCTTACGTCACGGATAACTGTAAGTGCTCCGCGTCCGACGGCACCGCCGACGTCGAGCTTTCCGTTATTCTTGAGGGGGATATCGACGTTCGGGTTCTGTATATAGCCTCTGACGTTTCCTATATAATCCGAAACGGCAAGTACGCGTCCTGCAGGGCCGTCACCGTTTATCATTACCGTAATAGTATCGTCCTTCTCTCCCATCATACAGCCCATTACAGAGGTAGCCGTGAGCAGTCTGCCGAGGGTGGCGGTGGCGGTGGGAGTCGTCTTATGATATTTTATTGCCTGATTAACTATATCCTTTGAATTTATTACGTGTATTCTCGCGCTTCCGTCTGCCGTCATAGCGCGGAGTATCGTAGAAGTCTTGTTTTCCATTACTTTGTCCTTCGTTATATTTTTATTTTTTTGCTTTTGCGACTATATACCATCTCTGAGTATCGCTTTTAGGCTCGGAGAAGTCGTATCCTCCGAAAAAGCCTATGATCTCAAAGCCATTATTTTCAAGAGCTGCGCGGAGAATATCCTCGCTGTAGCATCTTTCGGTCTGATGCTCGTCGGAACGCAGATATTTTCCGTCAAGCTCCTCGAAAAGCGTCAGATAAAACTCGCAAAGAGAGGTCTTTTTATCGTAAAAATTCTGCCAACCGCAATAGACCTCGTATCTTTCGGTCTCATCGCCGTATTCCTCGCAGATCTCGTCCTCGAGGATATACGCGTTGTCAGAATATATATTTTCAAATTTATAGGGTGTATTTACGTCAAATATGAAAAGTCCGTCGGGATCAAGGTAATTGTGCGCAAGAGAGAAGACCCGTGACAGATCCTTTTCATCGAGAATATAGTTTATACTGTCAAGGCAGGACACGATAGCACCGACTGTGCCGTAAAGCTCAAATTCACGCATATCCTGCTTCAAATAAAGTATTCTCTGATCCTCTTCCTCGGGATTTTTAGACATTGCCACGGCAAGCATATCCTCGCTTCCGTCTATGCCTATCATATCGTAACCCCTTGCCGCAAGCTCTCGCGTCATTCGTCCTGTGCCGCAGGCAAGGTCGAGAAGGAGGTCAGGTCTTTTGTCAAGAAATTTATCAAAGCATTTTTCAATAAAGTCTGCCCATTCCGAGTAATCTATCTCGGCATTCAATTTGTCGTAAACACGCGCGATCGCGTTATATCCGGAACATCCGTTCATTTCTTACTCCGTAAATTTATTTTTTTATTTCGTCACCGAGCTCGTCAAACACCTTATAGATATCTCCCGCTCCCATAACTATAACTACGTCGCCCTCTCTTGCCTCTTCAAGAATAGCATCTGCCGTGCGTCTGAAGCTACCGCAGTATTTTGCTTTCTCTCCGATAAGAGCCGCTAAAAGCTCCGAGCTCACACCGAGCGTGTCGGTCTCTCTTGCTGAATATATATCGACGGTAAGGACTCTGTCGGCACTGTTGAAGGCTTTTGCAAAATCGTCAAGGAACTCCTTCGTTCTTGTGTAGGTGTGAGGCTGAAAGGCGCATATAAGACGTTTTTCTCGGCTATGGCAGAGGGCAGATGCGCCCTCAAGTGTCGTCTTTACCTCTGTGGGATGATGTCCGTAATCGTCGTAAAGATCGGCACCTCTTACCTTGCCCTTAAAGTCCATTCGTCTCACAGCACCCTTGAATTCGGCAAGCCCCTTTTCGATATCCTTTGGCAAAAGACCGCAGATATGAGAAACGGTAACTGTGGCAAGGGAATTGTAAATATTATGGTATCCCGTGACGCTTAATTTTATATGACAGAAATATTCTTTTTTGAAGAATACGTCGAATTCGTAATATCCGTTGGTGTTTTTTATATTTTGAGCCTTGAAATCGCAGTCCTCGCTATTTATTCCAAAGCTTACCTTATTGCCCACATATCCCGATAATGCTATCCGCACGTTCTCGTCATCGGCATTCATTACGGCATATCCGTATTCACCCGTAAGGTCGGCGTATCGTGCAAAGGAAGACCTTACCTGCGCTATACTGTGAAAATAGTCGACGTGGTCCATCTCAATATTGAGGATCACGGCTACCGTGGGGTTGAAATCAAGGAAGGAGTCCATATACTCGCAGGCTTCGAAGATGAAGTTTTCCTCTCTTCCCACGCGGTATGCTCCGCCCATAGAGGCAAGCTCGGCACCCGAAAGCACGGTAGGGTCAGCCCCCGCAGACATAAAGGTCTCGGCGCACATAGAGGTGCAGGTGCTTTTCCCGTGCATTCCCGAGACGCCTATTCTGTTTTTATATCCCGTCATTATGTATCCGAGATAGTCGGCGCGAGAGATGCAGGGAATACCTCTTTTGAGAGCTGCGGTATATTCCTCGTTATCAGCCGATATGGCTACCGTATAGACTACCGCATCGTAATCGGCAATGTTTTTGGCAAGGTGGTCGTAGTTTATTGCTATTCCCGTTTGGGATAGTCTGTCGGTAAGTGCGGTCCTCGTTCTGTCAGAGCCGCCGACCCTGTATCCTCGAATATGCGTGATATGCGCAAGCGAGGACATATTTATTCCGCCTATGCCTATGAAATATATTTTTTTGACGTCCTTGAGCATCTTATCTATTTTCGATGCTCCGTAATGCGTATTTTCAATTGCCATAACGGTACCGTCCTTATGCTTTGGTCATTACATATACAGGGTATATTCACAAAAAATACCCGAATGATTGAATAACCGTCAGAAATATGTTCTATAATATATTCAGGAAATAATTAGTCTGAGGAGCTCAGACGATAAACAACGGAGGATAAGAAATGAAGATCACTGATGTAAAAATAAGAAAGATGTTTGACGAAGGTCCTATGAAGGCGATAGCATCGGTCACCTTTGATGCGCAGCTCGCCGTACACGACATAAAGATAATATATGCGCGTGAGAAATATTTTATCGTTATGCCCAGCAAGAAAAAGAGCGATGAGAGCTACCGTGATATAGTACATCCGATAAACTCTGAGTTCCGAGGGGAGCTTGAGGAAAAGGTCTTGCTTGCCTACAGGGACGCTTTGACCAATCCCGAATACAGCCTTTCCCAAAACAGCTATCAACTCGTTTGATGCTGATATGCCGCCGCATTTTTCTTTGCGGCGGCTTTTTTATATTTTACCGTGTCCGAAAAGTATTCCTTTTTCCGAGATCGTCAGAGTTCCAAAGGAATAAAAACCGTCCTCGCCGCGCTGACCTATGCTTCCGGGATTGAATATATAAAGCGGCTTTTTGAGAATGACGCCGCCTACCTTGTCGCCCTCGGCAAATCTTTTTTCAAGGGGCTTGTGGGTATGCCCGAAGAGAAGTATATCCGCGCCCTGTCTTACGGCGTGCGCCGCCGCGCTCTCATAAGACGATTTCACTCCGTAGATATGCCCGTGCATCATCATTACAGTATATTCGCCGAAGTGAAGGAGCAACTCTTTTTCGGGAATGTTTGGTTGAAAAAGCGAAAAGAGGTCGCAGTTTCCCACAACGGCATATATCGGGATATCCATATATCTGCTTTCATATCCGAGATCGCTTATCCCATCTCCGAGAAAAAGAATGGCGTCGATATTGCGACTCTTTTTGATAGACTCGTTAAGAAACTGTGTGTTTCTGTGAGAATCCGAGA
This sequence comes from Eubacteriales bacterium, assembly GCA_045588755.1. Lineage (GTDB taxonomy): Bacteria > Bacillota > Clostridia > Oscillospirales > CAG-272 > HGM12713. Next base: position 4,166 of record JAZNES010000020.1, read on the forward strand.
AAATAAGAAAGTTCATAATGCCTTATACGCTTACCTTTTCGGCTTCTTTTCTTGCGTCACTCTTGAGAAAATCGCTTCCCTTGGGTATCATAAAGCCGATGCCGTTATGTATTACTTCAAAATGAAGCTCTTTGTCGATATCGTTGACCTCGCCATCTATGCTGATGCTCTGAACACCGGGAAATCTGAAGTCTACGGTATGACAGCTCCCCGAGGAAAGGAGCTTTGCGTTCTTCGGTACGATATGAGTACCCGCCTTATAGCTCGAAACAAGGCTTACGAATTTGATTCGCGAAAGGTTGTTTATAAAAAGAAAATTGAGTTTTCCGTCGGTAAGAAGGGCGTGGGGATTAGAATGAAATCCTCCGCCGCAATAGCAACCGTTTGCAATAGTCGTGAGCAAAAGCTTGTGCGGCTTGTATTCTCCTTTATCTATCGATATTTCCGCAACGACTCCCGGCTTCTTTATAAGCGTAAAGACAAGACCGAATATGTAAGCCAGCCCCGAAGGAACGAGAGGGGAGCGCTTTATCTTCATCATTACCTTTACGACCTCGCAGTCAAAGCCTATATTCACCATATTGATGGCATACTTATCGTTAAGCTTTAATACGTCGGTGCGCACACACTCTCCGTCAAGCTGTGCAGAAATATCAAGGAAAAGCTCTTTGTTTGAAAAATTACGCACGAAGTCGTTTCCCGAGCCCTTTGGAATAAGACCTACCGAGACCTTATCAAAGCCTACAGCTCCGCTTATGACCTCGTTGAAGGTGCCGTCACCGCCGCACGCGAAGAAGACAAGCTCTTCATCGTGAGCACCTTGGCATACCTCTTTTACGTATCGGGTGGCATCACCCACGCAGGAGGTCTTATATATCTCATACTCCACGCCTTTTGCTCTGCAAGCGGTGTTTATAGCATCTACCAATACGTCGCAGCTGTCGGTCTTTCCCGCCGCGGGGTTGGTTATAAAATAATACTTCATATTTTCTCCTTTGCAATTAAGGATTTACTTCAATATTATATCATATATTTTTTTATTTGTCTATAAAAAGCTTCAAAAAAGTAACCTCGGGGCAGATAGCATCATATACTTTGAGTAGGAATAAAAAACGCTTTGTGCAAAGGAGCTTATTATTATGCAGATAGACAGAGAATCTCTTAACAAATTGCTTTCGATGAATGACCGCCAATTGTCTATGATAATAAACAAGATCGCCATAGAGAGCGGTATAGATCCATCGGTGCTTAATATGAATCCTAAGGACATAAACAGCATACGAAACGCCCTTTCGAGTGCCACCGATGAGGATCTGCGCCGTCTGACAGAGCAGTATGGCGAGCTTAAAGGAAAAAAGGGAGGTTTTCGAAAATGAGCGAGGACAGACGTGAAAAGCTTGAAAATACGGAAGATGCTTTGACGGGTATAGCCTCAAATCCTCAATTTTCCGATATGCTGAACAAAGTGATGTCGAATCCTCAGATAATAAGCGCAGTAGCCTCGGCATTGTCGGGCGGCGCCAAGGAAGCCGAGAGCGTGTCCGTATCTGCCAAGCCCCCCGAACCCGCTGCGGAACTCGGCAAAGATATTCAGGATAAGATCCCGGAGGTCGTTAATATGCTAAAGCCGCTTGTTTCCTCGGGTGGAGTAGACAGTAAGCATACCGACAACAGAAGCTATCTTTTGAGTGCCATAAAGCCTTACGTCAGTAAGCAAAGAGCAGACGCGATAGACTATATGATAAAATTTTCAAAGCTCTCGGAAATACTCAAGGGAATGAATTAGGAGGTGGAATATGTATAACAGCAGACCGCGTTACGATAGATTTTCAAATCCTGTAAATCTTCCCGAAAATTATTCGGGAAATGCTTTCAGTATAGGGCAAAAGGAAAGCGTACCCGAAGTCGATGAGGAAGTCGAACCCAAGGATATTCCAAGTGAGAGCGAGATCAGGGAAGAAAAGAAAGAGGAGATCCCCGTGCTTCCAAGAGCAGAGCGGTTTAAGCTCGACGTCGGGCGGCTCTTCCACGGTGGGATAGGCGTTGAGGAGCTGCTGATCATAGGACTCATTCTGCTTATCGCGCAGAGTGAGAATAATGACGATATAATATTATTGCTTGCTCTGTTGCTCTTTATAAAATGATACGGTATATTGCTTTGTAAAATTGGGATTTATAGGTGTGTAATGTTTTTTTAGGTAATGTAATTTTGAGGCTCCCTCTGGGAGGGAGCTGGCGCCGGAGGCGAC
>JAZNES010000021.1:0-2156 GCA_045588755.1 Eubacteriales bacterium
CATCGTCGTTATCTCGGGAATGTTTATAATAGGCGATCTTATTCTCACTCTGCTTGCGATCGCCTCGGCATTTATATCGGCTCTTGTGATAGATTATATATTTGTCGGAAGCTCGGATGCCTTCGTTGCCCAGATAATTTCGGAAAATTATGAAAAAATAAGCTCCGAGATAATCAAAAAGCTTGACCGTACCACCACCGTGATAAATGTACAGGGCGGCTATTCGGGTAAAGAGAAAAAGCTGCTCCTCGTATCATTTGGAATACGCGAGTATTCACAGCTGCTCTCAATTGTAAATTCTATAGACAAAAATGCTTTTATAACTATAAATAAAGCCCACGAGATAAACGGCGAGGGCTGGACCTATAAAAAAACATCGGGCTGAAAACAGCCCGATGTTTTTTTATTATTATTGGAAGTTAGTTCCGTTGAGAACTATCGTGCTGTAAAGGAAAAGCACGTCCTTATTTGCAGGATCGATAGTCATCATAGCCTGCATAGGATGGATATATCTTATATCAACAAGATATACCGTCTTATACCCCTCTGCTATAAGGGGTGCTATGCTTGAACCGAAGGAATCACGGAAGATGATTATCTCCTTATCGTTCTTGGCGTTAGGATTATCAATTCTGAGAAGCGGAAGCGTTCCCGAGAGGAATACCTCGTAGGCATCTCTGCTACTGAGCTTTTCAAGATCGTAAACGCTAATTTCTTTGCCTGTTGAATAGTCAAAAACTTTAAGTCCGTTTATTACCGAATTAGTAAGATAGGTTATCGTATCGGGTATGGGAGAGAGCGCACTCTGCCCGTAGTAAACTCCCTTAAAGCCCCCTGAAACGTGCTTATCATAGCTTCCCGAAAGAGCATCTGAAAAGCCCATCACACTGCCAAGCTTATCGACTACTCCGCCAAGCTTATCCTGACTCCAGTGGGTATCGGTTCTATAATAATCCTCAAGTGTGAGTTCTCCGAAAATATCTATATACTCAACGCCCTCAAGCTTAGACTGCGCCTTGTTTATAAGCGCCTCGTAGTCGGGAGAGGGATAACCGTAATCTCTGCCCAAGAAGTAATTCTTATCGGGTATGATAGAGATATAATGCTTTCCTCCGTTATCCTTGAAGTATCTATCATAAACGAATTGAAGTCTGCCAAGTGAATGATCGGTAGCCTTGTCGCTGAATTCGGGTTCTATCTTAACGATATATCCGTCCTCAACCGCAAGTCCGTTATTTTCTTTGAGCCCGAGCACGTTCATCTGGAATTTAGCCTTGATTTCTCTGAAAAACTCTCTGAGGGGAAACTGGTCTACCGAGTACTTTTCAAATTCATCGATAGTAGTCTTATCAATTACACTCTCTAAGGTTATATCCTCGGGAAACTGCGCCAAGGGGCGTCTTTCCGCCTCGGATATATCATCAGGATTGAAGTACGCTATTACACACATTACCGCAAGGCCAAACAAAAGCACAAGGAAGGTAACCGTTACAACTATATTTCTTGTTTTATCTGTCATATTTTATTACCTCCTGCCTTAGAATCTGAAATACAAGAAAGGACTGAACGAGCCGTCAACGAAGTATGACGTTACTATAACAAGCATAACTACGACGAATACAGGTTCGAGGATATTGACTATCTTATTGCCCGTCTTATTTTCCTTGACCTTAAGAACAACGCTCTTTACAAGAGGAGTTGAGCCTATAAGCGCAAATATAAGAACGAAGGCATAGCTCGAAAGATAATATCCCGTATGTGCCGACCAAAGAGGAAGCTCACCCGCACCGAACATAGCTCCTACGTCGCTTATAGCGCCCGAAAGACCGTTAGCGCTGAATATAACGAAGCTTATGAGTATAAGCACGACCACGTAGATATGCGAGAATATCTTGGGGATCTTTGCGAAAAATTTATTGAGGAAGAATTTTTCGAGCACAAGGAAGAGCGCAAAATAAATTCCCCATATCATAAAGGTCCAGTCAGCTCCGTGCCAGAAACCCGTAAGGAACCATACCGCAAGGGTATTGAATATCCATCTCGGCAGATTTACTCTGTTTCCGCCAAGCGGGATATAAACGTAGTCGCGAAACCACGTTCCGAGCGACATATGCCATCTTCTCCAGAACTCTCCAAGTCGGATCGTAGCCATGTCG
>JAZNES010000022.1:0-4368 GCA_045588755.1 Eubacteriales bacterium
CCAGCTCCTCAAGGCTCTTACAGAGGCTGAGGCATACAACGGACCTTCTCTCATCATCGGCTACGCTCCTTGTGAGATGCACGGTATCAAGGGTACAATGCAGAACTGTCAGCTCGAGATGAAGAGAGCCGTTGAGGCAGGTTACTGGCAGACATTCAGATTCAATCCTGCTCTCAAGCTCGAAGGCAAGAATCCCTTCTCGCTTGACTCCAAGGCTCCCACAGCAAGCTACATCGACTTCATTAAGTCTGAAAACCGTTACAACCGTCTTGCTAACCAGTTCCCCGAGCGTGCAGAAGTTCTCTTCGCAAAGGCTGAGGAAAACGCAAAGGCTAAGTACGAGAGACTCCAGAAGCTCGGACAGCTTTACGAATAATAAAAAGACGCGATACATAATCGCGCCCCATATAACCGCAAGGGAGAAGGCGATCGCCTTCTCCCTTGCGGTTTCTTATTTAATTAACGAATCAGACATCTCTACAAACTCTTTGTAATGAAAATCTTTTTTTGTAATTATCCTGAGACCTTCTTCATAACCTTCACAATAAATAGTCATTTCGACCACCTCGGGATCACCGCCGTCATTTCTTGATGAAATACGAAGATTTGAGGCATCAACTACATGCTTTGTAAATTTGGGATCTCCTTTTTTAAGCAGACAAAGCTCGTCAATATAAAGCTCAAGTTCTCCATTTCCCGCATTAGCAAGCGCCACCGAAACCAAGTTAGGATAAATAACGTCATAACCCACCGTACGTTTGAGCAACATTCTACCCTTTAATTTGTAGGCGTGAATGACCTTTACACCCTTTATCGAATAGACGTGTCCGTTTTCAGCAATTTTTTCATTAAATCTTTTTCTAAAAAATTCAAGCGCTTTCATAACATCGCTGTCAGAGGGAGCTTTTATAATACTTATAAGAAGACAGACAGCAAGGCACACCAGCACCACAGTTCTCAAGAAAAAGCTGTCCACGAAAAAAAGTGCCACTGTAAGCACTAAAAGAAGAACTCTCGCTATATAGGTCAACGTTCCTATATTCAAAAAGAACATATATCCGTTTTTCATAAATCCTCCAAACTCAATAATCTTTAAGCATTATAGCACAGTAAATATAAAAAGTCAACACTCTTTTTAGACGCAGCATTTGATAATAATGATAATTATTATTGACAATATTTTGCGAATGTGTTATACTTATTTGTATGTATAAAGTATAATGAATAACTATGTATTGCAGCTAAGAAAGGAATAATACTTAATATGCAGGACAAGTTCAACACAAAATATTCCTTCGTTGAAAACGAAAAGGAGATACTTGCTTTTTGGGAAGAAAACGATTGTTTTCACGCTCTCAAAAAGAAAAACGAAAACGGACCCAAGTACCGTTTTATCGACGGCCCTATAACCGCCAACAACCCCATGGGAATACATCACGTCTGGGGTAGAACTCTTAAGGATACCTTCCTCAAATATCACGCTATGAAGGGCTGTGACAGCCACTACCGCAACGGATTTGATTCGCAGGGACTTTGGGTAGAGGTCGAGGTCGAGAAGGAGCTTGGCTTTAAGACCAAGCACGACATCGAGGCCTACGGACTTGATAAATTCACCGAAAAATGTATCGAAAGAGTAAAGAAATATTCGGGTGTCATCACCGAGCAGTCCAAGAGACTCGGTCAGTGGATGGACTGGGATAATTCTTACTATACCTATACCGACGAGAATATTCAGGGTATCTGGACCTTCCTTAAGAAGTGCCACGAGGGCGGCTGGATAAAGCAGGTCTATAAGCCTATGCCCTGGTGCTCTCGCTGCGGAACCTCTCTCTCGGAGCACGAGATGACAGGATCTTATAAGGAGATCGAGCACGAGGCAGTATTCTTCAAGCTTCCTATCAAGGACACGAACGACTATATCCTCGTTTGGACCACAACTCCTTGGACGCTTTCCGCAAACGTAGCTCTTGCTGTTAACCCCGAGATGACCTACGTTCGTCTCCACGTTGCAGGAGAGGACTGTAACTACGTTACCTCCCTTAACTATTTCAAGCAGAAGTTCGAGGGCAAGGAGGGTGTTGAGCTTCTTGCTACCCTCAAGGGTACTGATCTGGCAGGACTCGAATACGAAACCTGCTTCCCCGAGATGGAAGAGCAGAAGTTTGCACATAAGATCGTTCTTTGGGACGAGGTTGCCGACGACGAGGGATGCGGCGTCGTTCATATCGCTCCGGGTTGCGGTGCCGAGGACTTTGCTCTCGGTGAATCTATCGGATTGCCCAAGATAATCCCCGTTGACGAATACGGTATATTCTACGGAGGCTTCGGCTTCCTTTCGGGACTTGACGCGCAGGATTGCCGCCAGCTCGTGTTTGACGAGCTTAAATCCCGCGGAAAGCTCTTCTACACACATAAATATAAGCACAGCTATCCTGTTTGCTGGAGATGTAAGAAGGAGATCATCTTCCGTCTTGGCAAGGAATGGGCTATCGCTGTTGACGAGCTTCGCCCGAAGCTTATAGAGAACGCAAATAAGGTTCGTTGGGAGCCCGCATATCAGGGCAAGAGAATGCTCGACTGGCTTGAAAATATGTCGGATTGGAACATCTCGCGTAAGCGCTTCTACGGACTTCCCCTCCCCTTCTATCTCTGTCCCGATTGCGGAAAGCTTACGGTAGTAGGCTCGAAGGACGAGCTTTATGAGCTTGCCGTTGACAGATCGAAGGTAGACGCTATTCCTCATCTCCACCGCCCGTGGATAGATGATGTTAAGATCAAGTGTTCTTGCGGTGCCGAGGTAGAGAGAGTTACTCAGGTCGGCGACGTTTGGCTTGACGCGGGTATCGTCCCCTTCTCCACACTCAAATATCTCACCGATAAGGACTATTGGAAGCAGTACTTCCCCGCCTCCAACGTAATTGAGATGAAGGAGCAGATAAGACTTTGGTTCTATTCTATGCTCTTTATGAGTACCGTTCTTGTAGGCGAGCCTCCCTACGAAAGAGTAACCACTCACGGAATGGTAGTTTCCGAGGACGGAAGCAGATTCTCAAAGACAGGATTTATGATCCGCTTTGACGAGGCAGCCGACATTATAGGCGCTGACGCATCGAGATATATCTATTCCTCCTCTTCGACCTCTACCGACGTTCGCTTCGGCTTCAACCTCGGCGATGAGGCAAAGAGAAAGCTTCTTGCATTCTGGAATCTTGAAACCTTCTTTGCGACCTATGCCGATATAGACGATCTCAAGCTTGATCTTTCGAAGCTTGATGCAAAGACACTCTGTCCTATAGACCGTTGGCTCGTTATAAAGACCAATGAGTTCATTCGCGAGGCTACGAAATATATGGACGATGCCTCTACCCGTGAGGTGATCGTTGCTTTCGAGGCGTTTGTAAACGATATATCGAATTTCTATATCCGTGTAAACCGTTCACGCTTCTGGAGCACCGAAAACACCGAGGACAAGATGAACGCTTACAGCGTGCTCTTCTACGCGATAAAGACTATCACTCAAGTAATGGCTCCTATCGTTCCCTTTATAACCGAGACCACATGGCAGAGATTTATAAAGAGATACTCGAACGAGGACGCTGTATCGGTATTCCTTACCGATTGGCCTACCGTCAGCGAGGCGCTTGATATAACCGATGATAAGATCCTTGCAGACGTTGATGAGGCAAGAGATATAATCGCTCTCGGACTCAAGCTCCGTAACGAAAAGCAGGTTAAGATCCGTCAGCCTCTCTCGACTCTCTATCTTGCCGCAAATGACGCAAGACACAGCGCGATCGAAGCGTTTGGAGAGATAATCCGCAGCGAGCTCAACGTGCTTGAGCTTCGTGAGCTTAGCGATGCTTCTTCTCTTGAATCGAACTTCCTCACTCTTAACTTCAAGGTTGCAGGACGTCTTCTCAAGGATAAGGCAAACGCAGTTAAGGCTTACCTCGCTACACTTGATGAGGCTACTCATCAGAAGCTCTCCGAGCTTGTAAAGGCAGGAGCAAGCGTTCCCGTTGAGGAGCTCGGACTTGAGGTTGAGGCAGAGGCATTCACTCTCAACTCGAAGCCTATGGATAATATCGCTATATATAAGTATAACGACGATTTCGCGGCTCTTGACGTAAATATTTCCGATGAGCTTCAGAGAGCAGGACTCCTCCGTGATATCATTCGTCAGTGTCAGGTATTCCGTAAGGAAGCTGGCTTTGATGTAAGTGATAGAATTTTCGTTGAATTCACGACCGATTCCGAGCTTGCCGTAAGCGTTATTGAGGAAAAGAAGGCACAGCTTTGTCACGATCTTCTCGCAGAGCTTGTCACAGTCGACGCTCCCGAATTCACCGGCGAGATAGACCTTGATAC
>JAZNES010000023.1:0-2445 GCA_045588755.1 Eubacteriales bacterium
CGTCAAGTCTCTGGAGGATCTGCTCTTTAAGACAGGTCGAATTGGGGTAACGCTCAACTGCAGGGTCGGAATCCATACCCACGAGGTCCATAATATCATTGTCAAGTCTTCTGGGCTTGTCGGTGTTAACGCTTGTGAGTATCTTGTTGAAATCAAATCCAAGCAAAGGATTGATAAGAGCCTCGTTGTTCTGCTTCTTGGAGTTCTCCCAGTAATCTGCGGGAAGTCCCTCTTCGGGATGAGCGATGAAGCAGTTACCGGTCTTTTCGATATCCATACGGTACTCGGTCTTCATTCTCTTAAGAGAACCGGTCTCGTCGTCGATGTAGTAATCAACGCCCTCAACACCGTACTGAAGAATGTTACGCGCAGTGGGATCGGTATTGATAAGAGTGATAACCTCCATACAAGCTCTGATGTGCTTGGAGTTTGCCGATATAGCGTACATATTTCCGTAAAGCACCTCTTCGTCAGCCTCGGGGTACTTAACGACGTAAGCGTAATACTCTTTACCGTTCTCATCGGTGTAAACACCGTCCTTAAGATCAGCCTGCTGCTTGATGGCATAATCGCCGTTCTGGAAGAATACCGCCGCGTCGGTGCGGGTATCGTTCTCGGTCTTATAGTAGTTATTGAACTCGTACTTCTTGAGCTTGAGATAGATATCTCTGTACTCGCTGTCGGTAAGCAGATTGTTAAAGCCAAGCTGGATCTTGCCGCGTCCCGCATCCTCAGGATCGCCGTAAAGCGCGCCTATAATGCTAAACTCGTTGTCCGTATTGATGGTATAATTCGGAGCCTCAAAGCCGTTTTCGTCAACGGTTGTTGTCCAATCTATGTTCCAGTACCAAACGAACTGGTCCATACAATCCTTAAAGGTAGCATCGAGAGGAAGAACGTCTTCTTCAAAGGCTGCGACGTCAACGAAGAAATCCTCAAGATCAAGTACGCTCTCAACGTCTCTGTAATCGTGATAATACTTATCGAACAGCTCCTTGTCAACCATCATATAAGTATATTCACCGATCTGCACGTTGTTAGGAATAGCGTAGGTCGTGCCCTCGTACTTAACACCCTCAAGAAGAGCCGAAGGAATATAGTCGTTGAGCTTCTTACCTGTTGTGCTGATATGCTCGTCGAGAGAGAGTATCCACTCGTTGTCGGCATACTTGGAGTACATATCAAATCCCGATACGTATACGATATCAAGCTGGCTGGGCTGTGCTTCGGGGTAAACGAGCTCCTTTATACCGTACTCGTTCTCCTTGTACTGCTCCTCAACCGCATTGGACTTGTTCTCCTCGCTATCATCGGCGAAAATAGTATCAAGATCGATATACTTCTCAAACTCGGGATAATACTTCAAGAACTCCATACCGAGACGCTTAAGGGGATAATTCTCCTCAGGATAAGCCGCTTTGTAGTCGTTTACGTACTTCATAAGCGATCTCTTCGCTCTTGCGGTCATAGAAACCTCAAGCGCGTGAGCGTCCATGGCCTTCTCTATCTCGCCCTGGTATTCATCCTCGGTGTAGAAGATGAAATCTACGTTTACCTTATATTTGGATTTTGTGATCTTGGAAAACTCATACTCAACTCTGTCGTATGTTTCCTTAACCTTTTTTGCCTGGACGTATGCAGGATCTTCCTCATTTCCGCCGCACTCCTCAAGAAGGAATACTTCAAGCTCCTCGTCGGTGTTGAAAACCTTCTTAGTGGTAACCATTCGCATGGTTATTGTCTGAGCGCCGAGGTCTTCGCTTACGTCGGCTTCTTCATTCTCCTCGGTCTCAGCGCATGCCGCAAGGATCATAGGCAGGGTGAGAACAAGCGCCAAAAGCAGACAAAACAATCTTTTTTTCATGTTCAATCTCCGTTTCCGTCGTCAAAAACGACACAATGTATCACTTCCCGATAAGACTTTCATCGGAACGCTGCTTCGGAATTAAAAGCGAAGCAAATACTGGAATATATTTTACTACAATTTACCGATTTTGTCAAGTAAGTATTTATTATAATTATTATTAAATTATCCCTTGTTTTCGGCAATTATGAGAGATAGGAAAATCCCGTTATGCAAGTTGCACAAATAAAAAAGTGACTTTTTGTGCATACGGTTTATTTTCTTGTGCTATTTGCACATTTGCAAGCCGCAAAAATTTATCACGCGAAAGATAAAATTTTGCAATTTATCAGTCAAGGAAACCGCGGAGATGTCTTGCGCGGCTGGGATGACGAAGCTTTCTGAGCGCCTTAGCCTCGATCTGACGGATACGCTCTCTGGTAATGTCAAATTCCTTACCAACCTCTTCAAGAGTTCTGGTTCTTCCGTCGTAAAGACCGAAGCGGAGCTTGATGACGTGCTCTTCTCTGGGGGTGAGGGTATGAAGCTCGCGCTCGATCACCTCGCGGAGAATGGTGGAAGCCGCTGCGTCTGCGGGAGCG
>JAZNES010000024.1:0-11187 GCA_045588755.1 Eubacteriales bacterium
TCTCTTGTTGTTCAATTTTCAATGACCGTTTCCGCTCCCCTCTCTCGAGGACAGCCCGACTATTATATCACACTCATTTCCCTTTGTCAATACCTTTTTTAGTATTTTTTTGGATTTTTGTGCAATATATTTCGTCGCAAAATCGGGGCAAACCGCAAATCTCATATTCGAGACAAGAGTTTGCTGTGGTGGGCCGTCAGGGACTCGAACCCCGGACCAACCGGTTATGAGCCGGTTGCTCTAACCAACTGAGCTAACGGCCCGAATGTGCGACTTGTTAATTATACAACATTGATTTTATTTTGTCAATACTTTTTTGAAAAAATTTTACTTTGATTTTTTTATTTATTTCCCATTATATATAAAGGCAAGAATATCATAAAAAAGTCAAAAATAATTCAAATTCCGTACACATAAACATAGTATATTTATTAGTATAAATCAATTTCTACGGAGGACCGCTTTGATTAAAGTTCAGAATTTAACAAAAGCTATCGGTGACTCGATCGTTATAGATGACCTTTCTTTCGAATTTGAAAAAGGTATTCTCGGTATAATGACGTCATCGAAGCAAGAGAAATCAACCTTATTAAACATATTGTCGGCAAACGACTCCTCTTTTTCGGGGAATGTCTGTTATGATCTCCTTGACCCTCAAAAAGACAGCAAAGCATTAAAAAAGAAAATAGGTTATCTTATTGACGGCGCGCCTGTGTATGAGAATATGACCGCAGGCGAGTTCCTTGCATTTATAGGACAAGCTAAAAAGATCCCTTCCGAGAAGCTCTATAAGCAGATAGACGAGGCTCTTGAGCTCGTTGAGCTTACCCACAAGAAAAATTTTCTTATTCTCAATCTTACAAAAGGAGAAAGAAAGCTATTGTCAATAGCTCAGACTCTTATCGGAAGACCGGCACTTATAATCCTTGACGATCCTTTTTCTGATCTCAGTGCTGAATTTTTGCAAGCGGCAAAAACGATCATAAAAATGCTTTCGGACATCAAGCCCGTATTCATTGCCGGAATATCGGTCAAAGACATTGGCGAGCTGTGTGATGCGGTCGTTATCATATCTGACGGTGCCGCCTCGTTTTATAACGATCTTGAAGAATTTAAGAAAATCTTCACCAATACCGTCGAAGAAAGTGAAGAAATCAAGGAGGAAGAAATATGATCGCAATATTGAAAAAAGAGCTTTCTTCATATTTTCACTCCCCGAGAGGATATATCTTTCTTGCCATAAGCACGTTTTCGATCGCTGCCTTATCCTTCGTTTTTAATTTCAATTACGGAAGTACGAAGATCGAGGTCGTCGTATCTTACCTGTCCCTCGTATTCGCTCTCTTATCGCCCGCAATATTCGGGAACTGCTTCTCAAAGGAGCGCGCGGAAAAGACCGAAAAGCTGTTATTTTCCCTTCCCCTTGAAACCTCTGACATAGTTTTCGGAAAATATCTCTCGGTGCTCTGCCTTTTCGGGATCGAGCTTTGCTTCCTAATTATATTACCTCTTATATACAGCGCTTTTTCTACGGTAAATATCTTGTCGGCATACGCCTCACTATTCGGACTTGCGCTTATGTGTGCGGCACTTATTGCGATCATATTCTTTATAACATCGGCATTCAAGAAAAGCACACACGCACTTATCGCAAGCTATCTTGCCGTCGCGTTTCTTGTCGGACTGAGCATCATTCCGACGGTACGCACCCCCGAGTTTCTCTACGTGCTGACCTCAGTTGCCTACAAATTCGCATTCTTCGCAAGGCTTGATAATTTCATTATGGGTGCCTTCGACCTTGAAACTATCATATATTATTTGTCTGTAACCGCGATATTCCTTCTCTTGACTTTGAGGAATATCGAAAAGAGACGAGCTGCGGTACTGTCGGGAGGTTCATTATGAATAATAAAAAATCCATTTGGCTCTCAAACGCCCTCATAATAACTCTTGTCGCCGTACTTGTGGCAATAAATATCCTTACAGCTATTGCACCTTCGAGATATACACGCTTAGATCTGTCCTCAAATAAAATATTTACAATATCCACTGAAAGCAAAAGCTTTCTAAAGGAGCTTGACAGTGAAGTGGAAATATTCGTAATAAATGCAGACGGATCTATGACACCCGTTGAGTATACTCTCGAACGTTTTGAGCAACACTCACGAAAATTGAAAGTGAATTACAGTATTCCCGATGAGGAGCTTGCCGCTATGGGAGTAGAAAGTATCGATTCAGTCCCTGCGTATACCCTTATTGTAAAAGGAAAATACAGAACCACGTACATACTTCAAAACGAAATGTATTACTACACCAACGACACCTATTACGACACCTTCGGAAATATGACCGTATCGGATTATAATTCTGTGCTTAGCACATTGGCGCAGATACTGAGTCAGTCCACCTCGGCAAATGAATATTATCAGGAGATGTTCTACTCTCTTTACGCCGAAACGAAATTGAACTTCGATCTTGAAAGTGTTCTTCTTGAAAGAATGGAATACGTCAACACCGAATACATTCCCCATCCTTATTATATAACGGGACACGGAGAACCGACACAGAGTATTCTGGTATCCAATCTTGCAAGCTTTGGCTATGAGGAGCTTGATCTCTCATCTATCGATAGCATTCCCGAGAACGTTGCCTCTTTGATAATAAATTCTCCCCAGAGTGATTATTCCGAAAAGGAAGCCGAAATGGTATCCGAATATCTTGCAAACGGCGGCTCGCTTTTGATCATAACCTCTGCTAAAAACGCAGAAATGCCAAATCTTATGTCTATCGTGGAAAAATACGGTACATCAACGACCTCGGGACTTATTGCCGTCAACTACGCCGAGGAAGAAACAACAGAAACAGAAACAGAAACAGAAGCTGAAGCTGAAACTGAAACTGAAGCCGACACGACAGATCAAACGGCTAACAGCGAGGAAGAAGATTTCAATGAGCTCGCAAAATATCTGCTGATCCCTAACATAAATGAAAACCACGATTCACTCTACAGCCTCGCAGGACAAAACGCCTATATCTTCAAGGCTAATCATATACAGATAGCCGAAAGCGCACCGACAGTCGTTGTGACAAAGCTTCTGACCGTTCCCAACGCCTATATAGAGAACATCGAAAGCAGTGAGAGTGAGAAAACGCTCGCCGTCGCTATTGAAGACAGCACTGACAATGGAATTGCCAAGATAGTATGGTTTACAGGCGGTGAATCCTTCGCAGACGATATGATAACAGAGATCAATTTTTATCTTGTCGCTTATTCTCTTAGCTGGAGCTTCAAGCCCTTCGAATCGCAAATAGGGGACATCGAAGCAAAGCTTATGACCGAAGAGCCCTTTGCTCCCACAGAGCTTGCTTATTACGGCTTACCTGTATTATTTGCAATAATAATTCCCGCGGCAATCATCGTTATTGGTTTGACGGTAATTAAAAAGAGAAAGAGCCGCAAAATAATTGAATAAAAAAAGCTCGGCAGAGATCTCTCTGCCGAGTTTTTTTATTCTTATCTGTACAAAAGCCAGAAATAGATATACGCGGGAATTACCGCACCAAGAGTGAACGGAATACCTATACGGAAGAAATCCTTGTTTCTTACGGTATAGCCCTCTTTTCTGAGTATACCTATTCCCGTTATATTCGCCGATGCGCCGATAGGCGTACAGTTTCCGCCAAGCGTTGCGCCCGACAAAAGTCCGAAATACAAAAGCGTAGGATCTATTCCAAGCGCGCCCGCAAGTCCGCTTACAACAGGAAGCATCGTAGCCACGTAAGGAATGTTATCAATAAACGCCGAGATAATTACCGAGCCCCAAACGATAACGGTATAGAGAACGAAAACTCTACCGCCGCCGAGCTTTGAGAGAAGTCCCGCTATCTCATCTATGACTCCCATATTGGAGATACCGCCTATTACGATAAACAATCCAAGCAAAAGACCGATGGTCTGGAAATCTATTGCCTTGATAGGCTCAGTCACAGATGACCATTTCTTGTTCTTTATAACATTATATATAAGTCCTACTATAAAGAGTGTAGTGCATATAAGACCGTTTGTGACGTAGGGCTTGTTAGGAATAAAGGAAGCTACTATCAAAAGCAAAATACTTGAAAGGAGCAAGATGGACGGAACGTAGTCGTTAACTACCGTTCTTTCAGCACCCTTTTCAATTTTCCCCTTCTCTTTTCTGAATATCCAAGCGAGTATAAGAGCGGACACAAGCGCTCCAAGCTCTACCGCAAAAAATATACCGAGCTTGCCTTTGTACCAGAAAAAGTCAGTAAAGCTCATATCGGCATATGAACCGAGCATTATCGCGGTAGTGTCACCAACGAGCGTTGCGGCTCCCTGCAAATTAGAAGAAACAGCAATTCCTATGATGAACGGAATAGGATTAGTCTTTAACTTCTTGCATATTTCAAGAGCAACGGGAGCGATCATAAGAACTGTCGCAACGTTGTCAACGAACGCCGAGATGACGCCCGCGAAAAGCGCAAGAGCAACTGCCGCGAGCTGTACGTTCGGGACCTTTGACATAACGAGGTCGGCAAGCAGCTCGGGCATCTTACTGTCAATAAAGAGCTGAACGAGTCCCATCGTTCCCGCTATCATAAGGATAACGTTGAAATCTATCGAGCCGAATATCTCGCCCGTCGGAAGCATTCCGCTTACTATAAAGACAAGCGCAGAGGCAAGCGCAATATAAGGACGGTACTTATTGAAAGTAAGCATCAGCACATATGTGACGGCAAATAAAATAAGTGCATAGATCATTTATTGTTTGCCTCCAAATCAGTTGTCACGAACGAGATCGCGCACCTGAGCAAAAGCAAAATCAACGAACTCATCAGCAGACATAGTTCCCATATCGCCCTTCTTACGCGAACGGACGGCAACAGTGCCTTCGTTAACTTCCTTCTCACCTATAACGAGCATAAACGGAACCTTTTCAAGCTGTGCATTACGGATCTTGTAACCTATCTTCTCATTTCTTTCGTCGACGGTGACTCTCATTCCCATGCGATTCATCTTGTCGGCAATAGCACGGCAGTACTCAAACTGCTCGTCGCCGATAGGAAGGAAGCGCACCTGCTCGGGAGCCATCCACATAGGAAGCGCGCCCGCATACTTTTCAAGAAGCAGAGCAAGAGTTCTCTCATAGCAGCCGAGAGAGGTTCTATGAATGATATAAGGAGTCTTAAGGGTATTGTCAGAGCCAACGTACTCCATGCCAAACTTTTTAGCAAGAAGCATATCGACCTGAATGGTAACGATAGTATCCTCTTTTCCAAATACGTTCTTGCACTGAATGTCAAGCTTCGGTCCGTAGAATGCCGCCTCGTCTATACCGATAGCGTAATTGTCAGGGCCAAGATATTTATCAAGAAGCTCACCCATAATGCTCTGAGCCTCGTTCCACTGCTCGGCAGTTCCCTCGTACTTGTCAGTACGCTTGGGATCCCACTGTGAGAATCTGAAGGAGCAGTCCTCCCAAAGTCCAACTGTTTCAAGACAGTATTTAGCGAGATCAAGACAGCCCTTGAATTCCTCAGCAAGCTGTTCGGGACAAAGAATGAGATGTCCCTCGGAAATGGTAAACTGACGAACTCTGATAAGTCCGTGCATCTCTCCGCTGTCCTCGTTTCTGAACAACGTCGAGGTCTCTCCAAGACGCATAGGAAGGTCGCGATAGGAACGCTTCTTGTTGAGGAAGACTTGATACTGGAAAGGACAGGTCATAGGACGAAGCGCGAAGCACTCCTTGGTGTAGTCGTCGGGATCGCCCATTACGAACATACCGTCAAGATAATGATCCCAGTGTCCCGATATCTTGTAAAGCTCTCTCTTTGCCATAAGAGGAGTCTTTGTAAGCTGATATCCGCGTCTTTGTTCCTCATCCTCTACCCATCTCTGAAGTGTCTGGATCGTTCTCGCGCCCTTGGGAAGAAGAATGGGAAGTCCCTGACCGATAGAGTCAACTGTGGTAAAATACTCAAGCTCACGGCCTATCTTATTGTGGTCGCGCTTCTTAGCCTCCTCAACGGCGGTGAGATATGCATTCATCTCGTCCTTCGAGGGATAAGCCACTCCGTAAACTCTCTGAAGCATCTTGTTCTTCTGGTCACCCTTCCAATAAGCACCGGTACACTGCGTAAGCTTGAATGCCTTTACAGCACCCGTTGGGAAAAGGTGAGGACCTGCGCAAAGGTCAACGAATTCGCCCTGACGGTAGAAGCTTATAACTGCGTCCTCGGGAAGCTCCTCAATAAGCTGGACCTTGTAGGGCTCTTCCTTCTCCTGCATAAACTTTATAGCCTCTTCTCTGGGAAGCTCAAATCTTTCGATCTTGTGGTTTTCCTTGACTATCTTCTTCATCTCGCTCTCGATAGCCGCAAGAGCCTCAGGGCCAAAGGAGACCTCACTGTCAAAATCATAGTAAAATCCATTCTCTATCGCAGGACCTATCGTCAGCTTTGTAGCGGGATAGAGTCTTTTTACTGCCTGCGCAAGAATGTGCGATGCAGTGTGTCTGAAAACGTGCTTTCCGTCTTCGTGCTCAAAGGTGAGAAGCTCGACCTCGGCGTCACTCTCAAGAAGCTTTGTAAGAGCGACCACCTCGCCGTTTACCTTTGCCGCAATAACTGCTCTTGAGATAAGCTCTGCCTCAGCGGCTGCGTCATAGACCGTTTTGGGTTCTGACAAAAGGATTTCCTTTTCTCCTATTTTTATATTCATATTTATACCTCCTGCCCTTACGGGCTTTTATTATTTCCAAAATAAAACCCCAGACAGCAAAACGCTGTCCGGGGTGTGAAATCATTTCACACGGTTCCACCCGTGACTTTAACTCAAAATATTAAATTCAAAGCTAAGGTGGTATCCTTGCGGGCATATATTAAGAATGTCACAGCACGGAAATATCCGTCATTCTCTCTCTGAAATACTGTATCCGCAGAACTTGTCCTCTGCCTGCCGACAAACGTCGTATATTATTTATTTCTGTTTCTGTTATACTCGGAGTTGGGATTTACTATCTCACGCCAATCGAGATCGCCTCTGTCAAGCGCCGTAATTATAACTTCGGCGGTAGCGATATTGGTAGCTACGGGAATGTTATAAAGGTCGCACATACGCAAAAGCTCGTTATCAATGGCTGCATCCTTGTTGTTCGGTCTTGTGTCTCTGAAATAGAGGAGTATATCGACCTCGTTATATGCCACGCGGGAAGTTATCTGCTCTTCTCCGCCCTGATCTCCCGACATAAGTCTATCTATATTAAGACCGGTAGCCTCAGAAATATATTTAGCCGTAGTCGCAGTCGCACACAAATGGTGCTTGCTGAGAATACCGCAATACGCAATACAAAACTGTGTCATAAGCTCCTTTTTCATATCGTGAGCTATTATTGCAATTTCCATATATTTTCCTCCTGACTGTCTGAACTTAAAAGCTTATAGAACTGTGTTTATTATACCACTAAAAGGGCTTATTTGTCAAGATTTTTATATTATTTTATAAAATTTTGTGAAAAAGGAAAAAATTTGTATATACTATTGTTTTTTCGCTTTTTTTCGTGTATAATAATGTCGTTGGATAATATTATATAATGGAGATAGAAAAAATATGGTGAATGAAATTATCAAAAAGGTTGCTATGAGCGACCCCGAAATCGCAGAGGTGATCTCCTCTGAGCTCAAACGTCAGACAGACGGTCTTGAGCTTATCGCATCGGAGAACTTCGTATCCGAAGCAGTTATGTGCGCTATGGGCTCGGTCCTTACTAACAAGTATGCCGAGGGATACCCCGGAAAGCGTTACTACGGCGGTTGCCACAGAGTCGACGTTGCGGAAAATCTCGCAATAGAGAGAGCTTGCAAGCTCTTTGACGCAAAATTTGCAAACGTTCAGCCTCACAGCGGAGCGCAGGCTAATATGGCAGTGTATTTTGCCCTCATAAAGCCCGGCGATACCGTTATGGGAATGAGCCTTGCTCACGGCGGACACCTTACACACGGAAGTCCTGTAAATATATCGGGTATGTACTATAATTTCGTTCCCTATGAGCTCGATCCCGAGACCGAGACAATAGATTACGAGGAATATGAAAGACTCGCAAAGGAGCATAAGCCTAAGCTTATCGTCGCGGGCGCATCTGCTTATCCCCGTATAATCGACTTCAAGCGAATGGCAGACGTTGCACACTCGGTAGGCGCTTATTTCATGGTAGATATGGCGCACAACGCAGGTCTTGTAGCAGCAGGCGAGCATCCCTCTCCTCTCCCCCACGCAGACGTTGTATCTACCACAACTCACAAGACTCTTCGCGGACCCCGCGGCGGTATGATCCTTACCAACGACGAGGAGATAGCAAAGAAGGTAAATAAGGCTATATTCCCCGGAACTCAGGGCGGACCTCTTATGCACGTTATTGCGGCAAAGGCAGTTTCCTTCGGCGAGGCGCTCAAGCCCGAATTCAAGGAATATCAGCACCGCATAATCGAGAACGCGCAGGC
The DNA here is from genome assembly GCA_045588755.1 of Eubacteriales bacterium. Classification (GTDB taxonomy): domain Bacteria; phylum Bacillota; class Clostridia; order Oscillospirales; family CAG-272; genus HGM12713. Next base: position 8,524 of record JAZNES010000024.1, read on the forward strand.
ACTTGCAAAGGCTCTTCTTGAGGAAGGATTTGATCTTGTTTCGGGCGGTACAGATAACCATCTTATGCTCGTTGACCTTCGTCCTATGAAGATAACGGGCAAGGAGTTTGAGGCTCGTCTTGATGCAGTGCATATCACAGTAAACAAGAACTCTATCCCCAACGACCCCGAAAAGCCCTTCGTTACCTCGGGTATCCGAGTAGGAACTCCCGCAGTAACCACCCGTGGACTCGGAGTTGAGGATATGAAGACCCTCGCACATCTTCTCAAGCTCGTAGCTACCGACTTTGAAAACAGCAAGGAATACGTAAGAGAAGAAGTCGCAAAGATCTGCAATAAGTATCCTATATATTGATAATAAATAACAAAACGAGCTATGACGTTTCGGTGCGTCATAGCTCATTTTTATTTAATTTATTCTGCCTTTTCCTCAGTGTCCTTAGACAACTTATTTTCTATGCTATCAAGCTTGTCTACGATCTCACCGAAGCCGTAAAGCCCCCAGCAAGAAATCCAAGCCACAAGAGTCCCTACTATCAATACAAGCAAGCCTGCAAGAACAGAAGCCACCATAGTAGCAATTGCCATAATGACAAACAAAGCTGTTACGATTATAAAATAAGCCTTTGCCAAGCCTTTGATCTTTTTTCCAATGTTGTTAAACATAAGTATATCCTCCTTCAAAATAAAAAGTGCGCAGCCGAAGCCACGCACCGAAAAACGCACCTCCAATTGCTGCGACACAAGTTTTCTACCAATCCTTAGGAATGCGAAAACAGAGAATGCATTTTTACCAAAAAATAAAAAAAATACATTCCCGAAAGATTGGATTTATTAACTTGTGTCGCAACTTGATTATAACATATCAATTTTTAATTGTCAATAACATAGTTTGAAGTTTTTTGAAAAGGGGTGCGGGGGAAAACTTTTTTCAAAAAGTTTTCCCACACATTCTTTATCCCATTCTATTATTCATATATAGCTCTCGGACCGCCGATATATTTCGGGCGTGTACGGGCGCAAAGGATATTCGCCTCGCCGATCTTTGTTACCGCAAGTCTTACGGGAACTGCCACCTGCTTCAGATGCATTCCTATAAGAGTACCGCCTATGTCTATGCCCGCATCAGCCTTAATAGCCTCAAGGGCAACGGGATCCTTCATATTGTCATATACCAGAGTCGCAAAAGAGCCTCCCGCCTTTGGCTGAGGTCTTACACAAACGGGCTCATAGCCGTACTTATCTGCGCAAGCGTGCTCGACGATTATTGCTCGGTTAAGATGCTCACAGCACTGCGCGGCAAGGTATATTCCCTTCTCTGATAGTATAGGATATATTCCCTCAAAAACGGCCTTTGCCGCCTCAATTGCCGAGAACTTGCCTATATGAAGGCCAACGACCTCACTCGACGAGCAGCCCACCACAAGAACGTCCCCCTCTTTGAGTCCCGCCACCTCGACAAGCTCACTTATCGCGTCTGCCGATGCCTTTTTTATTTCGCCAAAATTTTCAATAGGTCTTAAAATATCGTTGCTCATAAAAGCCTCCGTAAAATCATATAAAGCGGTGTCGATGACACCGCTTTATAAATTTTCTTACTCTGCGTCAGCGGGAGCAGCCTCGTCAGCCGCATCATCAGCTACGTAATCCTCAGGCATAGCTTCAGCCTCTGCCTGCGCCTCGTCGAGAAGCGCTCTGATAGAAAGGCTTACCTTCTGCTTCTCAGCATCTATCGCAATGATCTTAACGTTGACCTCGTCGCCAACCTTAAGGACCTCTGCGGGATTGCCTATTCTCTGCTGAGAGATCTGAGAAATATGGATAAGTCCGTCAACGCCGTCGATGACCTCACCGAACGCGCCGAAGGGCATAATGCTTACGATCTTAACGGGAACTACCGCGCCAACCTCGTAATTAGCGGTAAATATGTACCAGGGGTTTGTATCCTCGGTCTTATATCCGAGAGAGATGCGCTTCTTCTCTGCGTCGAAGCTCTTTACGAATACGGTAAGCTCATCGCCAACCGATACTACGCTTGCGGGAGAAGAAATAGGCTTCCAAGAAAGCTCGGTCTTGTGAACCATACCGTCAACTCCACCGAGATCAACGAATGCGCCGTAAGCGGTGAGGCTCTTGACCTTACCGGTGTATACCTTACCCTCTTCAACGTTTGCCCAGAAATCAGCCTCAAGAGCCTTCTGTGCCTCGCGAGCAACAGCTCTGATAGAGCCTATAGCTCTCTTACCCTTTATCTCGATTACGTAAAGGCTTACCTCGTCGCCCTTGATAGAGGAAAGATCTCCATCTCTTGCAACACCGGTCTGAGATGCGGGAACAAATACTCTGTTCGCGCCTACGAGTACGTTAACGCCGCCCTTGACGACCTCAACGACCTTACCTGTAAGGATCTCTCTTGCTTCGCAAGCGTCAACGATCTTCTGCCAGTTCTTGTCAGAATCAACACGCTTCTTCGAAAGCTCTGCAAAGCCCTCGATATCGCTTACACGGATTACGAATGCTTCGACCTCGTCACCCTTCTTAAACATCTCGGAGAGCTTTACAGATGTGTCATCTGTGATCTGCTCAGCTTTGATGTAACCGGTAACGTTCGTACCAAGGTCAAGCTGGATCTCGGAATCACTTACGAATGTAACTGTTCCTACG
>JAZNES010000025.1:0-6705 GCA_045588755.1 Eubacteriales bacterium
ACGGCGGCACACAAATTCAAATCTCTCCTGCTCCGCCAAAAACAAATGGGATACCCGAATGGGTATCCCATTTGTTTTTATCGAAGTCGAGATTTGAGTTCGTAAGAGCGACGGTATCGGCGAGTGAAACCGCCTAAAGCAAGGAGTATACCGAGCCGAGCAAGCGCAGGCAAAGCCAGATGACTATGCGACAGTGGCGGGTGGCTTGCCGCTTCAAATCTCTCCTTTTTCGCCAAATAAAAACCGCAATTCTGATACAAAAGTATTGCGGTTTTTTTGTTTCTATGATATAATATTGTAAAATCGAACTATGTTGTGTTAATTGCATGAAAACAGTAATGATTTATTAGATAACATAAAAAGGAGGTCGAACTGTGAGAAAGTGCCCTGTATGCCATCAATCCTTTAACCAGCGTATGCTTTTGCAGAAGAGCTTATCCAAGCCAATGACCGATCTTTTAGGAGAGCATTTGACAGATGGAAAAGGCGTTATTCGTTGCCCACACTGTAAAGCAAGATTGAGAAAAAAGATGTCCGTGTGGTTTATTCCTGCGTTGCTGCCATTTTTGGCGTCGGCAGTGCTGTATTCAACCAATCATTCTTTGTGGTTTCTTATGGTTCTCTCCATCGTTTTCTTTATGCTTTTTTATATTAATTTGCCTTATATTCCTTATGACAAGAAATAGAGTGAAAAACAAAGGTTGATTTTGTATCAAAATTACAGTTTTTATCGGAGGCAATCTTTATACTATATAAAATAAAAATGAGTACGGCAAGAAACTCAAAGAACAAGACCACCCGATCGGGTGGTCTTAATTTTTGTTTTAATTCTTATTTCCCATAAGCCATTTCCATGAGCTTTGTGAGATTTTTTGCCTCCTGAATTCCGCAGCCTTCGAGTATCTTGCCTGTGCAGAACTGAACTATCGGGATAGGCTGTCCTTCCTCAAGCTCGAGCTCTTGGGGCTCCTTTGAGGGATTGATCGTTGCATAGAGCTTTGATCCTTCAAGAACGAGGCGTCCGTTTTCTCCGCCTATCTCAAGAATAACGGGGCAGCCCCACGAAACAAATCCCGTTTCGTTGATGGCGATACAGCCGTTATCGTAGCTCATTACGGTCACTGCGTTATCCTCGACCTTGTCGATATTCTTGGCAATTGCCTCCTCTCTTTCGCAGGAAAGAAGGAAGGTCGATTTTGCCGCTGAGGGCATTCCGAGCAGCCAATCCGCCATATACATACCGTGTGCTCCGAGGTCTATCATAGCACCTCCGCCGCACTGCTTTGCATTATAGAAATGCGCGGGCAGCCAGGTGGCAAGGCTTCCGTTATGTACGTTGCGGTAGCGGAAGAAGTTTATTTTTCCGAGCTCGCCGCTATCGATGATCTTTTTAGCCGTTATAGCACCTGCCGAATATTTATGGGGCAGGGAAATGACGAATTTCACCTTGTTTTTCTTTATTGCCTTCTCTATGCGAACGCAATCTGCCGAGGTGAGTGCCAATACCTTTTCGGTAAAGATATCCATTTTTGCCTTTGCGAGCGCGATGATGGTCTCTGCATGGGTATCGGTAGAGGTACAAACTATGGCTGCATCAGCTCCGCTTTCGAGAAGCTCCTCAAAGCTTTTGAAGGCTTTGGCGGGATATTTAGAGCAGAATTCGGCAACGCGGTTGGGATCCTCGTCATAGACTCCTATGAGATCGGTATATTCGATAGCTTTTTTATAATAATCGGCAGCGTGAACGTGCCAAAGTCCACAAATTACGGTTTTCATTCAAAGAACACCGGCTTTCCTGTTTTGCTGGAGGTGTAGATAGCTTCGAGTATCTGAGAAACTACCATAGCCTGCTCGGGAAGAACTACGGGATCCTTATCCTCGACTACTGCCTCGATCCACTTTCTTGCCTCAACGAGAGCGGGGGTCTCCTTAGCGCCTGCGTAGAATGCAACTCCGCCAGCTCCTGTATTTACCTCGGAATTTACCTCTCTGCCGAGTTCTACCTTGTTGATAACGAGGTTATCGTTCTTTATAGAAAGTCCTGCGCGGCTTCCGCAGAGCACACAGCTTCCCTCAGCGATAGGCTCAGCGGTATTGAGTGCCCAGCTCGTTTCGAGCATTATGGTAGCGCCGTTCTTCATTACGACCATAGCGCATGCTGACTCCTCAAGAGGAGTGGTGCTTACGCCGTTATCGCCCCAGATATTTCCTTCCTCGGGATGCTCAAGCTTTTTGTGAGTCTTTCCGAGAACGACTGCGGGCTCATAGTTGTTCATAAGGTAAAGGGTAAGGTCGAGAGAGTGAGTAGCGATGTCTATGATAGGACCGCCGCCCTGAGCCTCTGCGTCAAGGAAAACTCCCCAGTTAGGTGTTCCGCGGCGACGGGTAGCAAGGCAGTTTGCGTAATAGATATCGCCAACTGCGCCTGTTCCGATATAGTCCTTAGCATATCTGCTCTGGGGCTTGTGGCGGTGCTGATAGCCGATAGTGAGCTTTTTGCCCGTTGCCTTAGCTGCCTCGCACATTCTCTTTGCGTCAGCTGCTGTCTTTGCCATAGGCTTCTCACACATTACGTGCTTGCCTGCATAGAGAGCGTCAATGGTCATTTCTGCGTGCTCGCGGTTAGGAGTGAGCACGTGAACTACCTCGATCTCCTCGTTCTTAAGAAGCTCCTTGTAATCGGTATACACCTTTGCATCGGGAGTTCCGTAATTCTTAGCTGCCTCTATGGCGCGCTCCTCGATTATATCGCAGAAGGCTATAATTTCCACGTTCGGAAGAGCCTTGAGAGAGGGCATATGCTTGCCTCTTGCGATACCGCCGCATCCGATGATGCCGACTTTAACTATTCTTTCCATAATCAGATCTCCTTTTATATAAATAATTTTTTTGCTTTCTTCAAATAAAGTATAGCTTTTTTTCATTGATTATGATATAATATAAATACCCAAAATTATAATTTTTTTGTCATAAGGAGAAAAATGTGAAGGAATACGGAATTAGAAAGGACGACCAGATAATTTCTGAAAACGGTACGATGTTTTATATTTCTCATTATGAAAGAGCCGACGGACTCGTTGTTCCGCATATACATTCCGCTATTGAGATGCTCTTTATAGCGAAGGGAAAATTCAGAGTTTTCTCTGAAAATAAGGAGTTCTTTGTAGAAGAAGGCGATACCGTTCTTTTCAGATCAAACACCATACATAGAATATACGCGACCGAGGCAGACAGCTTTTATTACGTTTTGCAGATGCACCCCTCCTTTATTCTTGCCAATTCCTCTCGCGATTGCGGCTCTTCATATCTTTTGAAGCTTGCTATCTTCAACGAGGATGTAAAGGTGGTCTGGACAAAGGAGGAATGTGATAAGAACGGATTTTCCTCTGTGGTAGAAAATCTCGCTCGGGAGCTTGAGAACGAGAGCTATGCGAAGGATATAGCTATAAAAGCCTATGCCGCTCATATACTGCTTATCGTTATGCGAGAGCTTGAGATGTGCAACAATGGAAAAAATGAAGACAATGAAAAGCTCTCCCGCCGTATTTACGATGCCATTATATATATCAACAAGCGATATGCCGAGAATATAACGGTATTTGATTGCAGTAAGGAGCTTTTTATAAGCTACAGTTATTTCTCGCGTGCGTTTAAGCAGATAACGGGTAAGTCTTTCAGCGAATATCTTACCATCGTGAGAATAAATCACGCGGAAAAGTTGCTTTTGTCGAGCAACAAGACTGTTGCCGAGATAGCCTTTGCGTGCGGATTTAACAGCGCGGCGTATTTCAGTGCGGCATATAAAAAGATAAAGGGTATATCTCCGACTCTGGCAAGGAGTTCCTTTGGGGCGGAGAATCAGTAATACAACGTAGGGCATTTGTTATAAGGAGAAAAGAATGAAGGAATACAGTGTTGCAAAGGAAAATCAGATACTTTCTGAAAACGGAACGAGATTTTATATTTCTTATTATGAAACCGCACACGGACTTGTTATTCCGCATATACATTCATCTATCGAAATGCTATTCATAGCGAAGGGCAAGTTCAGAGTTTTTTCCGAGAACAAGGAATTCTTGGTGTCTGAGGGTGATGCGGTGCTTTTCAGGTCGAATACGATACACAGAATATACGCGACCGAGGCAGACAGCTTTTATTACGTTTTACAGCTACACCCTTCGTTTATTCTGGCAAATTCCTCTCGTGATTGCGGCACTTCATATCTTTTGAAGCTTGCTATTTTCAACGAGGACGTAAAGGTGGTCTGGACAAAGGAGGAATGTGATAAAAACGGATTATCTTCGGTTGTAAAAAATCTTGCGCAAGAGCTGCAGACCGAAAACTATGGAAAGGATATAGCGATAAAGACGTATGCAAGTCAAGTCTTCCTTATCGTTATGAGAGATCTTGAAAAGCGTAACGAGGGAAGAGTCGCTGCAAACGAAGAAGACGAAAAGCTTTCCCGCCGTATTTACGATGCTATTATATACATAAACAAAAGATATGCCGAGAATATAATCGCGCGTGATTGCAGTAAAGAGCTTTTCATGAGCTACAGCTATTTTTCGCGAAGCTTTAAGCGAATAACGGGCAAGTCGTTTAGCGAATATCTTCTCAACGTAAGAATAAATCACGCAGAAAAGCTGCTTTTGTCAAGCGATAAGACGGTTACCGAGATAGCTTTTGAATGCGGATTCAACAGTACGGCTTATTTCAGCGCATCATATAAGAAGGTCAAGGGAATATCGCCGACTTTAGTAAGAAGCTCTTTGGGTATGGGAAACTATTTATAAAGAACAGGTGAAAATGAAAGAATACAGTATAGAAAGAGAAAATAAGATAACATCGGGAAACGGTACGGAATTTTTTATTTCCCATTATGAAACTGCCGACGGTGCAGTCGTTCCCCATATACATTCCTCTATGGAGATGCTCTTTATAGCCAAGGGGCGCTTCCGCGTTTTTTCGGAAAACAGGGAGTTTATAGTCGAAGAGGGAGATACCGTCCTTTTCAGACCGAATACTATTCACAGAATATACGCAACTGAGTCTGATAGCTTTTATTATGTTCTGAAGATGCACCCTTCCTTTATTCTCGCGAACTCATCTCACGAGTGCGGTTCGTCTTATTTGTTGCGATTATCTATCTTCCACGATAACGTAAAGATAGTGTGGGACCGTAAGGAAAGTCAGGAGAACGGACTCGCTTGGGTAATAGAAAATCTTGCCAGAGAGTGGGATAAAAAGCAGTATGCGCAGGATATAGCCATAAAAGCTTATGCTAATCAAGCGCTTCTTATCGTTATGCGAGAGCTTGAAAAGTACGACGACGGGAGCTCTGCGTCACTTGAAGATAACGAGAATCTGTCACGTCGCATTTACGATGCGGTAATATATATAAACAAGAGATATGCCGAGGATATAAGCGCCCTTGATTGTAGTAAGGAGCTTTTTATGAGTTACAGTTATTTCTCACGGAGCTTCAAGCGTATAACAGGCAAATCTTTCAGCGAATATCTGTTGAACGTAAGAATAAACCGTGCGGAAAAAGCACTTTTATCAACCCAAAAGTCGGTTACCGAGATAGCCTTTGAGTGTGGATTTAACAGCGCGGCTCATTTCAGCGCGATATATAAAAAGATCAAGGGCGTGACCCCGTCAGTCGCAAGACGCGCGGCATCTGCTGAAAATCAATAACAAAAAAGGAGTGAATTTTCACTCCTTTTTTATTTCCATTTTCAGTCTATATCAGGCTCGAAGCAGGGCATAAGCTCAAGCTTAAAGAGGTTTGCCTTGTGCTTTCTGTCGATAAGCGCCTTGTGTTCCTCGTTGTCTATCTCGCCTGTGCGGATATATCTGTCAAGCTCGGCGTAGGTGAATCCGAGATTGTCCTCGTCGGTCTTTCCGCAGAGTCCGTCTATCGGTGTCTTATCGACAAGCTCGCGGGGAAGTCCGAGGATATATCCTATCTCTTTCACTTCATGAACAGTGAGCCTTGAGAGAGGGCTGAAATCTCCGACCGAGTCACCGTATCTCGTTGAATATCCCACCCAATCCTCTGAAAGATTGCAGGTATTTACCACGCGACCGTTACAGCTCTGCGATACGGCGTAGAGGGTAGACATACGAATGCGGGGTGGAAGATTGTTCTTTGCCTGCTCGGTAAGGGCAAGCTCCTTTGGCATAGCGTTTATAATTCCGTCTATCGCGTCCTTGACGTTTACGACGTAGTGCTTTATGCCAAGGTGATCGACGAGCGCGTGAGCGCAGTCTATGTCGTGCTGTACGCCGTTCGGCATAAGGACGCCTATGACGCGATCAGCGCCGAGCGCCTCGACGCAGAGTGCAGCGGCAACCGAGCTGTCTTTTCCACCTGAAATTCCAATGACGGCATTGCAACCCTTGCCGTTCTTCTCAAAAAAATCCTTTATCCATTCCACGCAGTCATTCTTTATCTTCTGAGCATCAAACATGTTTATCTCCTTAGATTTCGTTATCGATTTTATTATATCCCATAGTTTTTTCTTTGTCAATGAAAAATTAACAAATTGGGATTTGTCGGTGAGATGTTAAATTTTGAGGGAATGTAAATTTGAGGCTCCCTCTGGGAGGGAGCTCCCGACGGAGTCGGGTGAGGGAGAGTGCGTTACAATGAAGTAAATTCAAGCCCAACGTCACGTAGGCTCCTTCCACCGCTATCGCGGT
>JAZNES010000026.1:0-3088 GCA_045588755.1 Eubacteriales bacterium
CCCGTGCGGCGTTTCTTTTGTAACTTTTCTTGTCGCTGGTGACAAGAAAAGTTAATACTAATTCCCGCGCGACATTTCTTTTCGCACTTTTCTTTCGACACGGAAAGAAAGTATATAACCCCCAATAAACACCAATTTATCTACTAAAAAGAGACGGCTCTGCCGTCTCTTTTTTCACTGTTTCATAGTCATCTCGCCGTAAGAAGGCAGAGGCCAGAGCTTTGAGGGAACTATGCCCTCCATCTCGTCAACCGCCTCGCGAAGCTTGACCATAAGCGGAATTACGTTGTTCTTATACGCCAACGCCGAGTCCATATACTTGCGCGTTCTTGCTCTCTCGGCATAAGCGGAGTCTGCCGCTGCTTTGAGCTTTTCAGAAAGCTCGTAAGCTCTAGAATTAAGGTCGGAAAGCTTCAAGATAACCGACTTTTCAAATCGCGCGCCATTTGCGTTATCAAGAACCTTGATCTTGTTCTTTGCAATCTCGGCAAGCTGACCGATATATTCCTCAACCGCAGGAATTATCTTCTTGTTCGCGATATCCACCATAGTCTTTGCCTCAATATCAATGACCTTGGAGTAGTTCTCGGAGAGAATATCCTCTCTTGCGCGAAGCTCTACCTCACTCATAACTCCGAACTCGGTGAAAAGGTCGATATTCTTCTGCTCGGTGAGACAGGAGAAAGCGTCAACGCTGGTGCGTAGATTAAGAAGTCCTCTCTTCTCTGCCTCTGCAGGCCACTTGGAGGAATATCCGTTGCCGTTGAATATGATACGACTGTGCTCCTTGAACGTCTTTTTGATAAGCGCTCTCGCGCCGTTCTCAACGTTTTCACAGCCATCCAGCTCATCTGCAAAGGCCTTGAGAGACTTAGCGACGGCAGTATTTATCATTACGTTAGCCATTGCGATATTCTGAGACGAGCCAACCATTCTGAACTCAAACTTATTACCCGTGAACGCAAAGGGTGAGGTACGGTTTCGGTCTGTTGAGTCGTAACGGAAGGTAGGAACACTGGGCACTCCCAAATCCATAGTTTTCTTTGCTTTATCAATATAATTGAAGTCGTCTGCTATCGCGTCGATAAGCTCCTCAAGCTCGTCACCAAGGAACATAGAAACAATAGCCGGAGGCGCCTCGTCGGCGCCGAGACGGTGATCGTTCCCGGGAGTAGCCGCCGATAGACGGATAAGATCCTGATAATCGTCAACCGCCTTAATAACTGCCGCTAAGAACAGAAGAAACTGTGTGTTAGATGCAGGATTTTTGCCGGGATTAAGCAGATTTTTACCCGTGTCGGTACCTATCGACCAGTTGTTGTGCTTACCCGAGCCGTTTATGCCGGCGTAAGGCTTTTCGTGGAGCAGGCAGACAAGTCCATGTCTTTCTGCAACAGTTTTCATGGTCTCCATAATAACAAGATTCTGGTCGACTGCTACATTAGTGTTGGAGAATATGGGCGCTAACTCGTGCTGAGATGGAGCGACCTCGTTGTGCTTGGTTTTGGAGGTAATGCCAAGCTTCCAAAGCTCGCGGTCAAGCTCCTCCATATATGCGGCGATCTTAGTCTTAAGATGTCCGTAGTAGTGATCCTCAAGCTGCTGTCCCTTGGGCGCGGGAGCGCCAAAAAGAGTTCTGCCAGTATAAAGCAGGTCGTCACGCTTATCGTAATATTCTTTATTTATGAGGAAATACTCCTGCTCTGCTCCCACAGAGGTATTAACTCTGGTGGCAGTAGTGTCACCGAAAAGAGCAAGGATACGGAGCGCTTGCTCACTTACCGCATCCATAGAACGCAAAAGAGGTGTTTTGGTATCAAGCGCATCACCCGTATATGAGCAGAAAACGGTAGGTATGTAGAGAGTACCGTCCTTTATGAAAGCATAGGAAGATGGATCCCACGCGGTGTATCCTCGTGCATTACAGGTCTTGCGCAAGCCGCCCGAGGGAAAAGAGGAGGCATCGCTCTCGCCCTTGATAAGCTCCTTACCCGAAAATTCCATAACCACCTTGTCTCCGCCGATAGGAGAGATAAAGGAATCGTGCTTTTCAGCGGTAACACTGGTCAAGGGCTGAAACCAATGAGTATAATGTGTCGCGCCCTTTTCGGTCGCCCAGTCCTTCATAGCGTTAGCAACCACGTTTGCGATAGAAACGTCTATCATCTTGCCGGTTTGTATTGTCTCGGTAAGCGATTTGTAAACGTCTTTTGGAAGTCTCTGACGCATTACCGCGTCATTGAATACCATACAACCGAATATTTCGGGAATGTTTGTCATATTGATTACTCCTTAGAGTGAAAATATTATCTCATTTTATATTATAACCTCATGAAGAATTTTTGTCAAGAAAATTCATAAGAAAATGAGATTTAATTGTCAAAAGTACGGCAAATGTGAATTTTTCTATTGATTTTTTCCAAATAGTGTGTTATACTAATCAATAGAGGTGTGAGATACACATTAAATAAAACGTAATTACTACTTGTACAGCTTTCCGTGTTTCTGTATCAAACACAGTGGGCTGTTTTTTTGACCTATACTGACAGCTGGAAAAACTACTAGAAAGGACTAGCTTATGAACAAAAAATACAGATTATCAACCGCTCTTGACGTGGACGACCTTTTAATGGAATGTACGTCCTACGCTATGCGCCTGGCTAACGAAAAGTACGGATTTAATCCCCCGATGACAATATACGAAAAAGACCGTTGGGGTAAAAGCGGAACACGAGTTGACTCAATATATCCCTACTTCACCGATCCCGAATTCTACCGCACTCAGCCGGTCTACGAGGGAGCAAAGGAGTTTGTCCGCAAGCTCTCACAGCTTACCGAGGTATATATCAGCACTGCCGTACCGCCCGAATATATGGGAATACGCGCGCAAAGAATACTTGAAGAATTCCCCGAAATTCCTGCCGACCACATTTATATGGGATCGCGCAAGGACAAGATACACACCGATATTCTTTTTGACGACGGACTGCACAATATACTCAATTCCGGCGCGAAATACCCTATCCTTATGCGCCGACCTTGGAACGCCGAGGCGACAGGAATGCTTGCGGTCAACACCTATGAGGAA
>JAZNES010000027.1:0-2371 GCA_045588755.1 Eubacteriales bacterium
TTACCTATAATATCGTCGATCTTCTTTTCAAGTATCGCCATATGCTGTATAAGCGTCTTTATTTTCCTATGCTGAGTAGAAACGATAGAGGTTAAAGAAATAAGTATCAGCAGGATAAAGAAAACAAATATAAGGAAAATAGAGTTTACGGCATTTTGTATTCCAAGCAGATATGCAACCGAATCGACAATTTTCGGAAAGATAGCGAGCACGAGCATAATAAATGCCGAAAATATCCAAAGCAAAGCATATTTAAGAGTAAGAGACTTCTTTTTAAGCATTACTGTGATAAATATAAGATAGACAAGAACACCTATGACAAGGGCTATTCTGAGTGCTGTATTCATTTCTTCACTTCCTTTTCCTGACGGTTATCCTGCAAAACAGAATGGCGATGGAAACCTTAAGCATATAATATATCGATTTGAAGGGGCTTATTGAGGAAACTCCCCCCTCGCGCTCCTTCATAACAACCGGAACCTCGGCAAGACGCGCGTTACAAAGCTTTGCCAAAACTATCGCCTCAGGCTCGGGATAGTCGTCAGCGTAATCATCCGAGAATATCTCTATGAATTTGCGGTTGACAGCCCGAAAGCCGCTTGTAACATCCTTGATTCTTGCGCCGCAGACAAATCTGATAAGTCCGCTGAGGAACTTGATTCCCACTCTGCGTATACCCGTTGACTGAAACCCCTCTTTATCAATAAAACGCGAGCCTATAACTATATCCGCCTCGTTATTTTCAATGGGGCCGGTAAGCTTACTGATATATATTGCATCGTGTTGACCGTCACCGTCTATCTGAACAGCACAGTCATATCCGTTTTCTCGTGCATAGATATATCCACTCTGCACGCCTCCGCCGATACCGAGATTACAGCAAAGATCAATATGGCGATATCCGTTTTCATCACAAATCTCGCCCGTGCTGTCCGTTGAACAGTCGTTGACGATAAGGTAATCATATTCCGGACATTTTTCCCTCAAGCCGTCGATAACCTTTGCCAGATTCTCCGACTCGTTAAACGCGGGAATTATTATGAGAGTCTTCATTTAGCTCACTTTCCTTTACGCAGGTTGTTTTCCAAAAGAGACAACAGCTTTTCAGCGGTACGCTCCCATACAAAGTTCTTGCTGAGAAGCGAGAAGCATTTTTCAGCGGCATTTTTTCGGTATTCGCTGTCGGCGGCAGCTCTTTTCAGGGCGACGGCAAGCTTGTCCGGATCATTTCCGTTAAGGAGGATTCCCATACTTTCGTCAAGCACAAGCTCTTTTGCACCGCCAAAGGTAGTTGAAACGATAAAATTCTTCATTGCTGCCGCTTCAAGAACAGAGGTCGGCAATCCCTCAGGATAGACCGTGGGCAAACAGAATATATCCGACGCCTTCAGCAAGGAAACGATATGCGGGAAGTCTATCTGCCCGAGCAGCTTTATTGAGGGAAGCTCTTTTGCAAGCTTTCCCATTTCATCCATTTGAGCGCCGTCCCCTGCTACAAGCAGGTATGAATTTTCAATATCGGCCTTTTTGAAGGCTTGAGCAAGCTGCAGTGCCCCTTTTTCCTCAACGAGTCTTCCTGTATACGTGATAACCGTTGCATTACTTGAAATCCCAAACTTGCTTCTGTAATCACACACAGGCTCTGCGGCAAGCGCAAGCAACCCTTCAAGATCCACTGCATTGTAAAGGGTGCCCTCCGATTTTATACCGAAGTGACCGCTCCACTCGCAAGCAGCTTTCGAAACCCCGAAATAGCGCTTGCAGTACTTTTTGAGAATGCGTGTCAAAAAGTGCTCGTACACCCCTCCCGCGGCATCAAGAAGCTTATTGCCCACAGTCATATGCGACGAGCCGTGCTCTACACACACACATTCAATACCCTGCTTTGAGGCGAATTTTGCAGCAAAGACACTATGGATATAAAATCTGGCATTTATCACGCAAAGATCAAAGCGTCTTTCTTCAAGTGCTTTTTTAAGTGACTTGAACTCGCGGTTTCTCTTGAGAATGGGGTATCTGCCCCTCATAATGTTACGACAGGGAAGACGGTATATTTCTATCCCTTCCTCAGAAATCTCGTGTGACGGGAGCCGAAAAACGTTCGAAGTAACGACGCAGACTTCGTGCCCCATAGAAATAAGCCGTTTTGAAAGATTATAAACATATCTCTCTATGCCGCCGAGATTCGGCAGGTAATTTGCCGCAAAAAGGCATATCTTCTTTTTCATTGCGCCTCCTTTAAGTAAACGACGGCAAAAAGAGCGAGCCGAAATAGATCAGTGGCATGAGCATATTATAATAGATGCAAAAATAGATTATATACTTATCACTGTTTGCGGGGCGAAGGATCCGTCTACCTCGCATCGCAAGC
>JAZNES010000028.1:0-2584 GCA_045588755.1 Eubacteriales bacterium
GCCTGCGTGACGTTGAGCCTGAATTTGCTTCATTGTAACGCGTTCTCCTTCAGTCGCCTCCAGCGCCAGCTCCCTCCCGGAGGGAGCCTAAAAATTACATTCCTTAAAATCTATTACTCACCGATAAATCCCAATTTATCACATAACCGTTTTTATCAGAACCACTTTGAAAGCTCTTTGTTCTTCTTTACGACAATGTATCCAAGGATCGAGAACAAGAAGCAGAAGCCTGCCACAACGGTCATCGCGATATAGAAATTCGTCCAGCCAAGATTATCGAGAAGCTTACCGGTAACAAAGGGCATCGTGCCCGCGCTGAACGAAATAAGCGCATTCAAAATAAGCGACGTTTTGGCGGGATTTATGTAATTTTTCAGCTTCATCAAGGTATTGTTTCCGTAAACGACGTTGTAACAGCCGTGAAAGAATCTAAAAAGAACGCAGAGGAGCATAACCACAAGGACGTTACTCTCGTATCCGAATATAAATGCGGCAACTATTAGGAAAACGATTCCTCCCGTAACGATTCCCGAAAGGAAGATATTTCCCTTTTTATCAAAATAACCGTACATAATAAAGGCGCACGGAACTCCAACCAAGGGGAAAACAAGAGTAAGAATTATCGAAAGCGAGTTCGGGAAGTGGTGTATCTCGCTGAGCATATTTGGTATCCAGTTGTTTATTCCGTAGTTTATAGCATTGGTCAAAAAGCCTGCTGCCAAGCAAAATCCAAATATGAAGCCAACATTTATTTTCTTACCTGCGGGAACGACGAATGCTTTTTGAGTGTTGGTATTATCAAGGGCAGGAACCTCTATCTCATCGCCCCTCGCTATACAATCCTCGGTCTTCTTTTCCTGACGGTAAAGGTAAGCAATAGCGAGAAGAAGCATAATTGCGGAAAAGATAAAGGTCGCCTTCCACGATATGAGTGCGACAAACACGCCCGAAATCGCGTAGACTAAGGTATTACTTATAGCAAATCCTATACCCATAAGCTTGTTCGCGTAGGATATGCAATCGTTCGGAACGAGCTTTCCGATAAAGTAGTTTATACCGCCCCAATATTCAGCCTGCAAAAATCCGTTAAGTCCCAGCAGAACCCATATCTGCCAGAGGTCGGTGGTAATAGCTATGCAAGCATAAGATATTGCAGTCAAGACGGTAGTCACCACCATAAATTTTCTGATGTTTATCCTATCCATAAATTTAGAGATGATAAGCTGTCCTATTCCGTAGGAAAAATAGTAGATAGTAAGACCGAGCGCCACGTTTGAACGGGAGGTATTGAAATGCGCGATGATCTCAACCATCTGTGCCGTATAAGGAAGCTTTATACACATCTCAGCTACGTACATGAGAAGGCAGGCAATTATAAGCCTCTTATACTGTTTTCCGTATTTGTATTTTGCAAGTGGAGAATTCATTTTTTGTTCCTTTCTGAATTTGCCAATAACCGTGTACTTATTTTATGAACTAAAATTGCTATTTGCAAAAAAGCGTCTTGACAATTCGGACGCTCTATATTAGAATAATAATATCACATAATATTATCATTTCAAACACTTATATTGTCTTTTTATGAACCTATATTGACATTTTGCGCTAATTTTAACTTTTTGGCGGAGGTTTTTTATGGATAAGGAAATAATAAGATTTAAGACTCCGACTCTCCCGATAAATATCGTGACCCTGGGAACTCACGACGCCACAGGATACAGAGAGGACCACCTTCATAACGAGATAGAGCTTATCTGCGTCGAAGAGGGATCTATATCCTGCTTGATAGAGGGCGAAACTATCGAGCTTTCGGCGGGTATGCTATTGCTTGTAAACAAGGGAGTAACGCACAAAATATCCCCCCTTTCCTACCCCGAAAAATTCACCTATATACAGATCGATATCGACAGCCTTTCAAGAACGCTTCTGCCCGATGAGGAAAGGATACTTTATTCCTTTCTCGGCGGCAAAAAGGTAGTCCGATACGTAGTAGATAAAAAGGAGAGCGAGCTTGGAGAGATCTTTTCCTCTATTCTCAGAGAAGCCGACAAAAAAGAGAGCGCCTTTGAATTTTACATAAAGGCAAATATCCTTTGGCTTATCGCCTATATGTCGAGAAACGGTCTGCTTCCGTTTGAACAGGCAGGAGACAGTCTAAAGCTTCGAAAGATAATCGACGTAATAAAATTCGTCGACCGAAACTATAACAACCAGATAACGCTCGAGGACGCCTGCTCGATCTGCGGAATAAGTAAGTGCTATTTTTGCCGACTTTTCAAGGAACTGACCGGCTCGTCCTTTACAGAATATCTCAATTTCGTCCGCCTGAGTTACGTCGAGAGAGAGCTTTCCTCGACCGACAAGAGCATCTCCGAGATAGCCTTCGATTCGGGCTTTACCTCGATACAGTATTTCAATAGGACCTTCAAAAAGTACAAAAAATGCACCCCAAAGGCATATAGAAAAATGATAATCGAGGGCTTTGTAAAGTAGGAAAGCCAAGCCTTCAAATTTTGATTTATCGAAATGTTTTCTTTGCGTAAAAACGGGTCGTCGAGGTAGCGAAGCGGCGTGAGCGTAATGA
>JAZNES010000029.1:0-2651 GCA_045588755.1 Eubacteriales bacterium
AAGGCTCTTGAGGAGCCCGTTCGTCAGATCGCCGCTAACGCAGGCTTTGACGGCGGAGTTATAGTAAACGAGATCGTTACGAGCGGTAAGGTCGGATACGGCTTTGACGCATACAACGAGGTATATTGCGATATGGTATCCTGCGGTATCGTAGATCCTACCAAGGTTACCCGTTCGGCTCTCCAGAACGCCGCTTCTATCGCTTCGGTAATACTCACCACAGAGTCTGTCGTTGCAGATAAGAAGGATCCCGCTGCCGATGCTGCCGCAAACGCCGCTATGGGCGCCGGCGGAATGGGCGGAATGTATTAATATAAGATCAAAACAGCAAAGCAAAATGCTTTGCTGTTTTTTTCTCTTCCCCATTGAAAAAGGGATAAAAAAGTGGTATTATATACATATAATCACGATCAAGAGGTGCGTTATGTACAAAGAACTGTCAAAGCTTGTAATATACAGAGATCTGTCGAAAAAAAGTATCCTTTCGGAGCTTGGAAATATTTTTGAGGATTTTGAAAGCGGCAAGGATACCGCTGAGCATCTGAAAACGAGGATCTTCATACAGATAAGAAGGCTTCTTGAGCTTGCCACTCAGTACGGCTTTAATAAAAATCTCTGGCACAATTATCTTACGTATCTTCTCATAACAGACGAAAACCCTTTCAGCTTTACCTGCGAAAAATCAGAGCGTCGCGACGGAACGGTAAACTGCTTTGCTCTTAACGATTTCGCGATATTCAAAAGGCTTTTCGACTTTGATTTTTCGAAAATTGAAAAGGCGCTTGATATAAACTGCTTCTCGGTAATCTCATCGTACGACGCTATTCCAAAGCGCGAGCAGATGTATAACAAAAACGTTAGCGAAAAGGTGCAGGCACTGAGTCTGCAAATTGAAAATGCTTCTTCCCCGCAGGACGTCTTTGATGCGGTCACCGATTTCTACCGCGATTACGGCGTGGGAATGTTTGGTCTTAACAAGGCATTTCGTCTTTCCTATGAGAACGATAAGCCTTCTTTTACACCTATAACCAACATCACGAAGGTATCTCTCTCCGACCTTATCGGCTATGAGCTTCAAAAAAAGGCTCTTATTGATAACACCGAGGCATTCGTTTCGGGAAAAGCGGCAAATAACGTGCTTCTCTACGGAGATAGCGGCACGGGTAAATCGACGAGCATAAAGGCGATAGTAAATCAATTTTACGATCAGGGACTTCGTCTTATCGAAATATACAAGCATCAGTTCAAGGATCTTTCCTCGGTCATATCGCAGATAAAGAACAGAAATTACCGCTTTATAATATATATGGACGATCTCTCCTTTGAGGATTACGAGATAGAATACAAATACCTGAAAGCTATAATCGAGGGCGGTATTGAGATAAAGCCCGATAACGTACTTATCTATGCCACCTCGAACAGACGCCATCTTATAAAGGAAAGCTTCAGAGATAAGAACGATATTCAGATGACCGAGGACGTTCACCGCTCCGAAACTGTCGAGGAAAAGCTTTCTCTCGTTCATCGCTTCGGTCTTACGATAGGATATTTTAAGCCATCAAAGCTTGAGTTTGACAGCATCGTAATCGAGCTTGCAAGACGTCACCCCGAAATAGCACTTCCCGACGATGAATTACTTCTCAAGGCTCAGGCTTGGCAGATGAGGAATGGCGGAATTTCGTGCAGAACGGCTCAGCAGTTCGTAAATCACCTGCTGGGAAATATTTCTTCCGATAATTAAATAAAAATTTTATAAAAGCTATTGACAAAATCCTTTTTTGGTGATATACTTGTAAAGCATTTTGCTTTACACCAAAAGAGGATTTTGACTTATGTATGAAAAAAACTTAAAAATCGGTTATCTTTTGGATTTTTACGGAGATATTCTGTCCGAAAGAAAGCGCGCTCTTCTTGATATGTACTACAATGAGGACCTCTCTCTTGCAGAGATCGCAGGCGAGATAGGTATTTCAAGACAAGGCGTGCGCGATCTGATAAAAAAGGCAGAGGAAGAACTTATTTTCTTTGAAGATAAGCTCGGGCTCTCGACAAAAATGTCTTCGTTGTCACAAAAAGCTGACAAACTCGTTTTAATGTCAAAAGAGCTTAATGCTCCGAGGGAGCTTTGCGATGCTCTTTTAGAATTAAAGCAAGATATAGAACAGTAAAGTTATCTATCTGAAAATCAAGGAAAGGGGTGTGCCTATGTTTCAAAGTCTGAATGAAAAGCTTGAAAATGCTTTCAAAAAATTCAAAAACAAAGGAAAGCTTACCGAAGCCGACGTTAAAGCAGGAATGAGAGAGATAAAGCTCGCTCTGCTTGAAGCCGACGTTAACTTCAAGGTGGTAAAGGACTTTATAAACGCCGTTTCTGTAAGAGCTGTCGGCACTGACGTCCTCGAATCTCTCCTCCCCGCTCAACAGATAGTAAAGATAGTAAATGAAGAACTTACCAACCTTATGGGTGGCTCTCAGTCAAAGCTTCAAATAGCACCCAAGCCCCCTACAGTCGTAATGATGGTAGGTCTTCAGGGTGCAGGTAAGACGACTCACGCCGCAAAGCTTGCAGGACTTTACAAGAAGCAGGGCAAGCATCCGCTTCTCGTAGCGTGCGACGTATACCGACCCGGCGCTATAAAGCAGCTTCAAAC
>JAZNES010000030.1:0-6569 GCA_045588755.1 Eubacteriales bacterium
TTGCGTTCGAGCGCTATTCTCAGCTCTTCGATGACACCTAATATCAGAACACTCATTCAGAAATAAGTCAAGGAAATAGGAGGAATTTGAAATGGCAAGAATTAAGGGCGCTCTTATGACGCGCAAGAGAAGAAATAAAGTTTTGAAGGCAGCAAAGGGCTACTGGGGTGCAAAATCCAAGCACTTCAAGATGGCTAAGCAAGCTGTTCTCAAGAGCGGTAACTACGCATTCGCAGGCAGAAAGCTCAAGAAGAGAGATTTCCGCAGACTCTGGATCACCCGTATCTCCGCGCAGGCAAAGGTTAACGGAATGAACTATTCCACCTTTATGCACGGACTCAAGGCAGCAGGTATCGATCTCAACCGTAAGATGCTTGCTGAGCTCGCAGTTTCCGACAAGGAAGCATTTGCAGAGCTTGTAAATAAGGCAAAGGCAGCTCTTTAATCAGAGCTGTAAGAGGGGCTGTTGTTCACAACAGTCCCTTTTCAAGTATAAAGGGGACGGTGCTAATATGCAAAATGAAATAATACGTTCAAGGCAAAATCCGCTTATCAAGCTTGTGGCATCTCTCTCAACGAAGAAGGGCAGAGAGGAGAGCGGTCTTTTCCGTTTTGACGGGATAAAGCTCTGCTGTGAGGCTATCTCAAAGGGGGTAGAGCTTCGATATCTTCTCGTTTGCGAGTCAAAATATCAATTCGTATCCGAAAAGATAACCGCTATCGCAAAGGAAAATGGTGGGCTTGTGTGCGCTCATACGGTCATTTCCGACGAGCTTTTTTCGAAAATAAGTGAGGAAAAATCACCCGAGGGCGTTATCTGCGTTGCAAAAGCTCTTGACAAACTGCATAAAATCGTTACAATAAATAATAAGGGTCAATTTTTGACTATGCCCGAGAAGAGTGAAAAGCTTCTTCTTCTTGAGGCGATAAGAGACCCCGGCAATCTCGGAACGGTGATCCGCAGTGCCGCCTCGCTCGGCATTGACAGGATAATTCTGTCGTCCGACTGCGCCGACATCTATAATTCAAAGACTATACGCGCCGCTATGGGCTCGCTCTTTAGCGAGAGGATCGATATATTGCCGCCCGAGGCGATGCCCGATTATATATCGGCACTGAGGGAGAGTGGCCGCCGTGTTTTCGCCGCCGCGCTTCACCGCGAGGCGAAGAAGCTCGGAGAGCTTGAGATCCTTCCGAGCGATTGCTTCGTAATAGGCAACGAGGGGCACGGGCTTAGCGAGGAGGTCATCTCGGCGTGTGACGGCTGTGTTATCATTCCTATGAGAGAGAACTGCGAGTCGCTCAATGCGGCGATGGCGGCAGGGATCTTCATATGGGAGATGTCAAAGGCAAGGTCTAAAAAATAATTTGTGCTTTGGGAGGAGAGAGATATGTTTAAGGACGAGGGCCTTTATTGGATATGGCTTGCCGACGCTTGCGGTGTCGCATCAAAGAGCTTCGTGCGCCTTATCGAGCGTTTCGAAAGCCCTTTTGAGATATATTCTCTCGACCCCTCCGAGATAGAGCAGATAGACTTTATCAGTCGGGCTCTTAAGGAGAAGCTTTGTGATAAAAGTCTTGAAAAGTCGTATTCGATCGTTAAAAAATGCAAGGCACAAAAGATAGATATCATCTCCTACGACGACAAAAAATATCCCTCAAGGCTCCGTCTGCTTGAGGACGCGCCCGCGGTGCTCTTCTGCAAGGGAAGAATGCCCGATCTTAATGCAAGACTGTCGGTCGCGATAGTCGGCACGAGAAAGATGAGTGAGTACGGAAAGAGAATGGCGTATCAGATAGGATACGAGCTTGCGGCAGCAAACACCGTCGTAGTCAGCGGAATGGCTCTCGGCATCGACAGCGTAGCAGCCTGCGGCGCTATCGGCGCGGGCGGAGATACCGTTGCGGTGCTTGGCTCGGGTGTTGACGTGGTATATCCCAGGGAGCATAAGGAGCTTTACGATAAGATATCAAAATGCGGAGCGGTCATAAGCGAGTTTTTCCCGACCACGCCGCCCGATAGGTATAATTTTCCAAAGAGAAACAGAATAATAAGCGGACTTTGTCAGGGAACGCTTATAGTTGAGGGAGATTCAAGAAGCGGCGCTCTCATTACGGCGAGGACCGCGCTCGCGCAGGGCAGAGAGGTATTTGCTTTGCCGGGTAAGATAAACGAAAGCAATTCGGAAGGTCCTAACGAGCTGATACGCTCGGGCGTCCACGTCGCTCTTTGCTCGGACGATATCATAGGGCATTACGATTTTCTCTATCACGATTCGATAGATTACAGAGGACTCAAAAGGGCAAAGAAAAATTCCGAATTTGATCCTACGCTTATAGAAAAGCTCGGTATAAGCGCGCGTGCGTATAAGGATTTTTCGAGCTATACGGGTGCGGCGGAAGCCTTGACCGAGCAGACCTCCGAGAATATTCAGAAGATACAAGGAAAGCCCGAGACCGAGTCAAAGGTCGGGCAAAAGGCAGTTGAAGCTCCGAAAACCGAAGGCAAGACGCAAAATGCCGCAAATGAGGCACTGCTTGCGGGACTTGACGCGACGGCGCAAAGGGTGTTCAGGGATATGCCGATAGATTCGGCAGTCCTTCCCGACAAGCTCGTATCCGACGGGCTTCCCATAGGAGAGGTCATAACGGCTCTTACGATGCTTGAGCTTTGCGGGCTCATAAGCTCTCTGCCCGGGGGACTTTACATAAGAAAATAATCGCGGATATTCGCGTATTTTATAATTCCAGCACAAACGAAAGGAAAATACAAATGGCAAATCTGGTAATAGTTGAGTCGCCTTCAAAGGCATCTACCATAAAAGGATATCTTGGCTCAAATTATAAGGTCATAGCGTCTAAGGGACACGTTCGCGATCTTCCCAAAAGCACGCTTGGAGTAGATATTGAGAATAATTTTGAGCCTCACTATATAAACATCAGGGGAAAGGGAGATCTTATAAAGGATATAAGAAAAGAGGCAAAATCGGCAAATAAGATATTCCTTGCGACCGACCCTGACCGCGAGGGAGAGGCTATATCCTGGCATCTTGCGGCGGCACTTGGGATACCCCTTGAGAAGACACTCAGAGTAAGCTTCAACGAGGTCACAAAGTCGGCGGTAAAGGCGGCGATAAAAGAGCCTCGCGAGATAGATATGAATCTCGTAAACGCTCAGCAGGCAAGAAGAATACTCGACAGAATAGTGGGATACAAGCTCTCCCCCTTCCTTTGGAAGAACGTTAAGAGCGGTCTTTCTGCCGGACGCGTTCAGTCGGTAGCGACGAGAATTATCGTCGAGAGAGAAGAGGAGATAAGAGCCTTTGAGGCAGTTGAATACTGGACTGTCGATACAGAACTCTCTGCCGACGGCTCAAAGAGCTTTACGGCTCGCTTCTACGGAGATGCCAAGGGCAGAGTCAAGCTCAGATGCGAGGAGGACGCCGCAAGTATAGTAAACGCCGTAAAGGACAGCGAGTTTACCGTCAAGTCTATAAAGAGAGCTAAGCGTAAAAAGGCTCCCGTTCCGCCCTTCACTACCTCTACTATGCAGCAGGAGGCGGCAAGAAAGCTCGGATTCCAGTCGCAGAAGATAATGAAGATAGCGCAGGAGCTTTACGAAGGTATAAATATCGGCTCGCAGAACGGCGGAGCGCAGGGTCTTATCACCTATATGCGTACAGACTCTCTCCGTATATCCGCGTCTGCGCAGGAGGCGGCAAAGGAGTATATCTCGGCAAAATACGGCGAGAAGTACTATCCCGCAACGCCCAGAGTATATAAGGCAAAGAAGGGTGCTCAGGACGCTCACGAGGCTATAAGACCCTCAAGAGTCGAGATAGAGCCTCTTATGATAAAGAAATATCTTACCTCTGACCAGTATAAACTCTATAAGCTCATCTGGGAGAGATTTATAGCAAGTCAGATGGAGTCTGCTACCCTCTCTACCGTAAACGCGGAGTTTGAGGCGGGCGGATATATCTTCCGCACGGGTGGATATTCGATAGATTTCCCCGGATATATGGCTGTATATGAGGAGAGTGGAGACGACACCTCCAAGGATACAGAGGAGCTTACCGAGCAGAAGGATATGAAGCTTCCGAACATATCGGAAAATCAGAAGCTTATCTGCTCTGCGGTTCTTCCCGCAAAGCATTTTACCGAGCCTCCCGCAAGATACAACGACGCTTCCTTGGTCAAATTCCTTGAGGAAAAGGGAATAGGACGTCCGAGCACCTACACGACGATAATATCGACGATAATCGCGAGAAATTACGTAAAGAGAGAGGGTAAGGCACTCGTTCCCACCCCGATAGGAGAGCTCACCAACAAGCTTATGCTCAAGAGCTTCCCCGACGTCGTTGACTACAAGTTTACGGCGAAGATGGAGAAGGACCTCGACTCGATAGAGGACGGTAACCTTGAGGTCAACGATATTCTCGATTCCTTCTGGAAGGGCTTTGAGAAGGAGCTCGAGGCGGCTAATGACAGCATAAACGAGAGCGAGCTTGAGATACCTGTTGAAAAGACCGATATCATCTGCGACAAGTGCGGAAGCGTAATGGTCGTAAAGAACGGACGCTTCGGCAAATTCGCCGCTTGTCCCAACTATCCTCAGTGTAAGAACACAAAGCCTCTCGAAGAGAAAAAGGAGACTCGCTCCGAGGAAGAAAAGGACGACAAGAAGCTTATCGTGGCTGATTTCAAGTGCGAAAAGTGCGGCTCTGATATGGTACAGCGCACAGGACGCTTTGGCACCTTCTATGCTTGTATAAAGTATCCTAAGTGTAACTTCACAAAGCAGAAGACCAAGGATATAGGCGTTTCTTGTCCTAAGTGCGGCGGAAAGGTCGTTATGAAGAACGGACGAAACAGGACGGTATTCTACAGCTGTGAGAACTACCCGAGCTGTGATTTCTCGGCATGGGATATGCCTGTAAACGACAGATGCCCAAAGTGCGGCGATATCCTTTTCAGAAAGAAGGGTCAGTCGGTGCTCGTCTGTCACAAAGAGGGCTGTGGATACAAGCAGCAGATAGAAAAGAGCGACGAAGAATAATTTCTAAGAAAGATAAAGATATCTATGAAACCGATAGTAAATATATACGGAGCAGGGCTTGCGGGCTGTGAGGCGGCTTGGCAGGCGGTAAGGCAGGGGGCGTCGGTCCGTCTTTTCGAGATGAAGCCCGAAAAATTCACTCCCGCGCACCACTCCGAAAAGTTTGCCGAGCTGGTCTGCTCGAACTCTCTGCGCTCTGACAGCGTGACTAATGCCGTCGGACTGCTCAAGGAGGAGCTTCGCAGAATGTCCTCTCTTATTATGGAGGCGGCAGATGCCACAAGAGTCCCCGCAGGGTCGGCTCTTGCCGTTGACAGAGAGCTTTTCTCGGCGTATATAACCGATAAGATAAAGAGCTGTCCCGACATAGAGATAGTATGGGGCGAGGCTTCAGAGATAGCGCAGGACGGAATAAGCGTTATAGCAACGGGTCCTCTTACCTCCGAGCCTATGGCAGAATATATCAAAAACGACCTTGGCTGCGGCTCGCTTCACTTCTTTGACGCGGCAGCACCTATAGTCGATTTTGAGAGCGTTAATATGGACGTTGCCTTCTTTGCGTCAAGATACGACAAGGGGGATGCCGACTATATTAACTGCCCTATGACCAAGGAGCAATACGATGCCTTCTGGGAGGCACTTTGCTCGGCAGAGGAGGCAGAGCTTAAGGAATTTGACAAAGAGGAGCAGAGCAAGATAACTGTTTTCGAGGGCTGTATGCCCGTTGAGGTCATGGCTCGCAGAGGCTATGATACCCTTCGCTTTGGACCTCTGAAGCCCGTCGGACTCGTTGACTCGAGAACGGGCGCGGAATCATATGCCGTCGTTCAGCTTCGCCGTGAAAACGCCGAGGGAAGCATGTATAACCTCGTCGGATTTCAGACTCACCTGACCTTCGGTGAGCAGAGAAGAGTTTTTCGTATGATACCCGGACTTGAGAACGCGGAGTTTCTTCGATACGGAATAATGCACAGAAATACCTATCTCGACTCGCCCGGAAAGCTTGACGCCTCATACCGCCTTATCTCGCGCCCGAACGTTTTCTTCGCGGGTCAGATGACGGGAGTTGAGGGCTATATCGAGTCTGCGGCCTCGGGATTTCTTGCGGGAATGAACGCCGCAAGACAGGCGACGGGTCTTTGTGACGTAAGCTTTTCAAGACGCACTATGATAGGCGCGATGTCGTCCTACGTTTCGACGGGCACAAACGGCAAATTCGTTCCTATGAATGCGAATTTCGGTATCGTCGAGCCTCTCGGATATAAGGTCAAGGGCGGAAAGATAGCGAAATACGAGGTGGTTTCCTCTCGCGCGCTTGATGAGATAGAAGAAGTTAAAAACAAATATTCCATCTGAAACTTTGGAGGATAATATGAAGATAATTGCCGGCGTAATGGGAAGCGACAAGGGCGCGAAGGAGCTCGTTAAGGGTGCTGTCGCGGCGCTTTCCGAATATGATAACATAGAGCTCGTGCTTGTGGGAAACGAGGCCGAGATAAAGGAGGCTCTT